>JAPLED010000105.1 GCA_026391475.1 Bacteroidia bacterium
TTTAAGCAATACAAGACACGATCATGCAAATCATGCCCGGTACGCTCACAATGCACAAGATCAAAAAATGCAAGAGTGCTTTCAAGAAGCACATTTACTGAATATTACGAAATGAATCGTAAAACTTATCAGGAGAAAGAATACCTTTATAAGAGACGTCAGGCCATTGTTGAACATCCATTCGGAACATTGAAACGACAATGGGGGTTCAGTTATATTCTCACTAAGAAGGGAATAAGCCGTGCTGGCGCCGATGTGGGATTTATGTTTATTGCATATAATTTAAGGCGCATTGTCAATATTTTGACCGGAGATCAGCTGAGAGAGTATCTGAGGATACTTATTTCGCTGTTTTTTAGCAAAATACACCTCTACAGACTAAAAAAAGGCCATTTCAAGACAACTTTTTTCCGGATATCAGTTTGAAATATAAAATTTCTGCATTCGCTGGTAACAGCTTAAATCAAATGAAAATTTGTAGATTTAAAGAAGACAGACTGCCGTTAGGGCACATTTAAAACGACATCCGAATTAGATACTATTAAATTATAAAAGGATAGGCATGAAGACGAAATTTTATATAATAGGAAAGCTTCTACTTATAGTGATTTTATGTACTATGTTTGATAATGTTTTGCATTGTCAGGATAATAAACAGGACACTATACCGGTTAAGATTATCGAACTTTCACAAGGTTGCAGATTAGTTTTGGATACAAAGATAGACACAACCGACTCTCTCTCAATAAAGATTATAACAGGAATACGTAAAATCATGCCTCGGATTCAAGCCTTGATACCTGCGGATAGTATAACGATTGATCTAAAAATAAGTAGCGATGTCTTACCTTTCTTAGGTGTGGGAGCAACAACAACCAGCGATCATTCATTATTGTTTAATTTTGATCCAAAAAATCAGAATCTTAAACCAGAGTATGTAATACGTGGGCTAGTTCACGAGTGTTTCCATCCAAGCCGTCTCCGTATGCCTCAATGGCAATTGACGTTACTTGAATGTATGATTACGGAGGGACTTGCCGACCATTTTATGGTCGAAGTCCTCAATTGTGAACAACCAGAATGGAGTCGAGCGCTCTCAGAAGAGAAAATCCAGCAATGCTTAGTTAAGGCAAAACCGATTTTATTCATAAAACATGAATCATGGAATAAGGAATTTACTGATAAGTATTTTGTTCCATGGATGTTTGGTAGGACAGGAGACGATCCTATTCCTGGATGGACTGGTTATTCGCTTGGATGGAGGATAGTAGAGAATTATCTGAAATCTCATCCAAAAGCCAAAACGTCATCTTTAGTCTTTACACCCGCTGAGGTAATTGCTAGTTCAACATCTGAACTTATGGATTCAAAATAGGTGACATTGACATAGATTGATTTATAAAAATGATAATGAAAATAAATAAACGTGCCCTAATAGGCGGTATAGCCAATAAGGGTTTCAGTGGTTTGCGAAGCGTAGCAGCCCGCTACAAAGTTCGTTGTAACTTGATAGTGAATCGCCCGTAATCCCTTACTGGCCATACCGCCAAACGTTATGCTTAAGCCTTAGCATTTAGGTCTATCTCCAGAAGACAAAATTTATAAATAGAAATCGATATAAAGGAATGATTTTTGCTGTTATGTTGATAAACAGAACCCAAAATTTAACTTATATGAAAAAGCTATTGATTCTCTCTGCTTTATTATTATTCTCTTTAGCTTGCCAAAAAAAAGAACCATATTCAGATTTTAATGCAATTAAAGACGGCACTAAATGGTTTTCAGATTATAGCTGGGCAACATTCTCAAAATTAAATAAGGGCATAATTATTGTTGGAAATAAGAAAATTCCCGGTAATGAAGAGAAAATTTACTTATCCTTTAAAATTTCAAATATTTTAGAAACAAATACAGTAAAACATTTTATTTCAGAGAGGTCCATAATCACAGGAGGAGACGTAGCATCTGATCAATATAATATTGATACTACTGCTAATAATTTAATTCAGATTATTTCCCTGGATACCGTTATGAAACACATTTCCGGAAAGTTCTCAGTCAAATTATTCAGGGAGCCTGATAAATATATGAATTTCACTAATGGAGAATTCAATTTAGATTATGAAGAGGAAATTAGTTCCAATTCCAAATAATCAGACATCACTTGACTTTTAAAAAATATGCCTAAGCAACACGGACGGTATGGGTAATTTGCTTAGCCTTCGCTAAAGCTATGGCTAACACAGTTGTCACAATATTTGTGATTATACTCTATTTTTAATCGGACCTACTTTGGGGAAGCCGACATTACCATTTGACTATTAATAGTTTAACTCCCTGCCGGGGGAGCATTGTTTTAATTGAAAGTTTGCCATTTTTGACTTTCTCTTTATCATAAGAGTCAACCATCTGAAGTTGCCCCGCCGTTTCAAGCTCCTTGTATTGTCCGGATGTCGGATCCTGAGGAGATCCCATTTTTTTCCATAGCTCATACGAATTACTATGATCCTTGTCGATCAGGTACTGAGAAATCTGCACTCTCTTTGCCGGAATTCCATTCACCGATAATTCAACAGCTGCATCAGGTGAAGTCCTGTCATCATCGTGGTAGTTCCATAACATCACGGTTGTTTCATTTTTACTTTTTGAAGCTATAGTATTGATATCCGGTTTGGTTCCCCTGACACCTGAATCAATGACGTTCTTCCAGGTGAAACCTGCACTTGATTTTGCTTCAACCCTGGTGCTGCCCATCATTCCGAACATTCTGAAAACATTTAAAACCGGTTTATCCACTCCGTTTGTGGCAAGATCGCGGAAGCCATGAAACCATGGCTGATCTTCAAATTCGAAGGACCACGAGACAACACCGAGCAGATTGACTTTGTAATATAGTGCAATATCATAGATCTTTGCAAATGAAGAAACTGTATAGCTCGAATACATTGTTCCGTTCCTGTAACCGTTCTGCGGGTAATTTGTCATTCCGCATGCAGCACATCCTTCAGGATCACATTCACCAATAATGATAGGAAGATTTTTAATTTTTTGATTCGATGCTACTATTTCAAACCCCCGTGCTATCTGACGAAGCTGAGTCCCCATATTCATACGTACTATGTTATCAACAAAACGGGGAGCACCTTTAGCATGAAAAGCAATAAAATCGAGCGGTGTACCTGTGCCTCCTGTTGCATAATTTTTCCCTGATTCACAATGAATAAGAAATTCCGTCAGAAATTTCGCAGCATTGGCATTCGCCGGACCGGTAATGTGCGGACCGCCAACCCGTGCAGTTGACAATGCTTTTTTGACTGCATTGGCAGAATAATCGTAAAGCTTGCAATATTCCTCAACAGTACCACCCCAGTATTTGGCATCCGGTTCATTCCAAAGCTCCCAGTACCACGATTCGACTTCCGCTCTACCATATCTTTCAACCGAATGTCTGACCCACTGTAAAATAAGTTCTCCCCATTTGTCATAATCTTTCGGGGGATATCTCCATCCGGTATAAATATCATCATAAGGATCTCCCGGTTTCCAATTGTGCCTGTAAGGCTGCGGTTTTGAGGACAAAGCTTCGGGCATAAAACCCATTTCAACAAGCGGTTTCATCCTCCGTTCAACATAAGTGTCAAATATTTTATCAATTATCGTCCAGTCATATACCGGATTACCATTTGCATCCTCAGTATAGGCATTTGATGATCCCCATTTCAGCGCGGGAGTTCCATCTCCGGAAGTCAAAAGATTATGTGTCCGGACATAAACAGGTACGGGGCTCAGGGCAGAGAGCTCTGAAAGAAGTTTTTTACCATCTTTCATATAGGTGTAGTTTGGCTCGTCATATCCAAACCATGCCCATACAGGATCCATTTTACCGATTTCTTTATTCAGGTTAACTGAAATGATCGTTTTCTCTTGTGCAGTCTGAGCTAAAGAAAAAACAGTAACCAGCAATAGGAACAGGAATGTTAAATGTTTTCTTTTTATCATAATATAATTCATTTGTCAACCCATCTTTTAAATTCTGCAACCTTATCACGGCTAACAACGAAAAGATCACTTTTTTCTTTACTTTTTAAAGTAAGCTGTAACCTACTCGTGGAGTAGCTGTGCATTAATGTAATTGCATCGATATTAACAATACATTCACGGTTAATTCTGAAGAACTTACGAGGATCGAGCATGCTCTGTAACTGTTCAAGAGAGTAATCAATTCCATAGTCTTTACCTTGATAATCACTCAGGAAGACACTTCTTTCGCATATATGAAAATGGCTGATTTCTACGGCAGGAACTGACCTGTATTTATCACCAATCTTAATAAGAAACCTCGACTTATATTGATTTCTGAATTCATACATGAGTTGCTTGAAATCTCTTTGAAATGGATCTTTGTCAGCAAAATGCTTTTTAAATTTTCCCAGAGCTGACTTAAGTAACTCCTCATCAATTGGTTTCAGGAGATAATCAACACTGTTTACCTTGAAAGCTTTAAGAGTATACTCATCATAAGCCGTAGTAAAAATTACCGGAATGTCAACATTAATTGTTTCGAAAATTTCAAAACAGATTCCGTCATCAAGTTGAATATCCATCAGGATCAGATCCGGCTGTGGTTTCTCCTGTAACCGGTTTATTGCTTCTTCGACAGTCTCGATAACACCCAGAACAGTTATCGATTTATCAATTCTCATCAATGCCCTGACGAGCTTGTCAGCAGCAGGTTTTTCATTTTCAATTATCAGTATATTCATTACAATAAAGGAATTTTTACAATAAAATCAGTATCTGTCTCTTCAATAATAAGTGCTTTCCCTGTTATAAGACTTACACGTTGACCAAGATTCTTAAGTCCGATTTTTGTCGATTTAAGCTGCACTGCCATTTTCTGCAGATTGTTTTTTACAATAACGTGCTCATTTTCAATGTATATTGAAATCTTTAACGGACTTTCTCTGGTTGCCTTATTATGTTTGATGGCGTTTTCAACCAGAATCTGCAGGGATACCGGGAGGATTTCAGAATTATCAGTTTCATTAACCTTTACTTCCAGTTGAATTTTCCCGTCATCTCTTATTTTATGTAAATAGAAATAATCTCTGATAAAGGAAAGTTCTACAGCCAGAGGTACTCTGTCTTTGGAACTGTTCTCGAGTATATAACGGTAAATTGATGACAATCTGTTAATGAATTCTTCTGCTACGTCCGGTTGGGTATTAACCAGGGCCGAAAGTGTATTTAAACTATTAAAAAGGAAATGAGGATTAACCTGGTTCTTTAATGTTTCATTCTGAAAGATCAGCTTTTCCTCCCTTAGTTTTTGTTCCCTTCTTAAGGACGACTGCCATAGTAAAACAATAAATATTATCGCACCGGCAGATAATCCTGTTATTGTAGATTTGAACCAGCTACGGAGTTCATAATGAATAAAATTATAAAACACTTTCGACAGGTCTTCTCCTTTTATCCATAGTCCTGCATATTGCGACAGGATAAAAAGAATAATTGAAACCAGAAGACAGGTTGCTAAAAAAATCATTAACCGGACAAGTATAATCCGGGTAATTTCTCCCGGGCTATTATCAAAGTTTAAATCTGCGAATAACCTGTTGCCAAAATATATAAACACCTCAATCTGGGCAAATAACAGGATGAATACACCAAATGATTCAGGTGGAGGGCCGGGGTATTTTCCTGTGAATGAAATAATAATGGTCACAATTAAAGAAAATATAAGAATTGCTATATGCGAAACAGGTTTTCGCAGATTCATAAAATCATACAGGGCAGGTGCTTTCATAACAACAAATTTAATAGTTCTTTATTGAATTCTGTTAACCTCAAGTTCTCTTATTGTTTTGACAAGAAATTTATCTTTCATCCCTTTAACCTCTATCTCTTGTATAGTTCCGCTGTACATTACTGCATGTTCGATATTCTTTGTTTTCAACGAGATCAAAATAGTTCCCCAGTATTGTTCAGTCCCTTTTGTTTTGATCTGGTTCATGCTCAATTCGATCTTATTATCAATAGCGTTGAAATCGACAATAGCATATAATTTGCCATTAATCTCTGATATACCTTTCCAGCATAACACTATTTTATTATGAGAATATTTACCAATACCAGCTATATCAAACTGACCGTTTATGTCAGGAATAATGAAAGGATCGTTAAGTTTCAATGAGTCGTAGTAATCCCAGGAAAATATTTCAAAGGACATCATATCCCAAATCAGGTTTCTTGCATATATATTTTCGGGAGATGAAGGAAAATTTTTGAATGCCTTCTCCTCCATCATTTTTATTGAAGGAATATATCTGATATTTTCCATATACTCCTGTTTTGAGCCTAGTGGAAATGGTTCTTCAAAACTCTGTGAGCCGGAGATATACACATTATTCCAGGCAACACTGTCACCGGGAAGGCCTCTTGTATAATCACCAGTAACTTTTGTTTTTGATGTGAAGTTTCCGTAAAGATCCCTGTTGGTGTAAACAGCTGTCATTCTGTATTTTTGAAGCGATTTGCTAATTGGAATTTTGGACAATTCACTTAAATACTTTTTTACAACTGCCTTTTCACTCTGGCCGTTGATAACGGAAGGTAAAATAATCAGCAGGCTCATCAGAAATCCTGCAAAACCTGAATTCAATTTCTTTTTCATCGTCTTAATTTTTTATTGTTAAACATTAAATTAAGATCAAAGAAAAAGCAGAATGCATTCAATTAAAAATATAATATGCTGAGTGGTTAAGATATATTGCTGAATGGTAAATTATGACGCTTCAACCGGAATTAGTCTGTTTAAAAAATCAAATTCAATATCTATTTTACAACATTGATTTCCACGGTAGTTCCCTGCAATCCGGGAGATGACAAGGTAATTACCACCTTGCCTGGCTTATCGAGCGATTGAACATAGATCAGCATCTTCCCATGGTAGGCTTTTTGCTTATTGTCCTTATAATCTTCAATATTCCTTGGATTGGAATCTTCCATTCCCAGAATTCTCACCGGCCTGTTAACCTCACAGGTTACTTCATTCTCTGCAGAGTAAACAGTATTCCCGGCATCATCGCAAAGGGTTACAAAAACATGAGCCAGATCCTGTTTGTCTCCCTTGAGACTGGCTACATCACTTTTTGCAATTATTCTGGCCGGCATCCCGGTTGTCTTCAACTCATAAGAGGCAAGCTCTTTACCAGAAGTTTGTGCAACTGCTTTCAGAGTTCCGCTTTCAAAGGGTACATCCCAGGTGATTGTCCTGTTCTGAAAATCGGCCATCTTCTTTATCCCGAGCGACCTGTTATTAAGAAACAGTTCGACCTCTTCACAATTTGTAAAAACATTAACACTTATAGGTTGCCCCTGTTTCCAGTTCCAGACAGGATCGACCCTTTTGTGCGACCATAAGCTGACAGGGCCGTTGTCAGTCAGCCGGTCAGTTGTCCCGATGAAAACCATCGGTTTGTCGCTCCACAGGCTCTGCCGGAAGTAAAATTCCGGTTTTTTATTCCCTGCAAGATCTATTATACCGGAAGTACTATGACGGCTCGGGAATTGTCCTGCCTCACCAAGGTATTCAAAGCCAGTCCATAAAAACTGCCCGATTATATAATCGTTATCTGCAACAGCATTCCAGGCATCAAGAGCCATTCCATTTTCACTTCCATAAAGTATACGTTTGGGATATTTCTTATGATCAGGAGCATAGCGGAATTCCTGGTAATTATAACCTGCAATATCAAGAGCTTCAGCATAACCCGTTTCATTTGACATTAATGCTGAAGCCAGCCCTGCAGTTACCGGCCTGGTTGTGTCGAGCTGCTTAACAATGGCAACAAGTTCCCTGGCTATTACCCCCAGCCTGTCGGCATGAGGCAGCTTATCATCAAACTTAGCCCATGTCTGAGGATTAGCTTCAGTATTAAGTATAGGATGTGTGTATGGGTCGTTGGGATAATCAACCTCGTTCCCGATACTCCACATTATTATTGAAGGATGGTTACGATCTCTTAATATCATATCTTTAAGATCTGTTCCTGCCCATTCTTTAAAACTTACTGCATATCCATCCTTTCCGGGAGTTCCTTTGTTCCATCCTTCAATCCATTTCTTTTTAGGTAGTTCCCATTCATCGAAAGCTTCTCCAATTACAAGGAATCCTTTTTCATCACAAAGCTCAAGAAAATCGGAAGAAAAAGGATTATGGCTGGTACGGATGGCATTACAGCCCAACTCTTTCAGTATGTCAAGCCTGCGTTTGATTACCTGCCGTGGAACTGCAGAGCCAAGCGTTCCTGCATCATGATGCATGCATATACCTTTCAGTTTGAGATTCTTGCCGTTTAGAAAAAATCCTTTGTCAGCATCAAACGTGAAGTTGCGAAAACCGACAACGGTAGTCTGGCTGTTCAGAATTCCTTTGCCCTTAACAATTGTTAACAATGAATAGAGATTAGGATTATCTACGTCCCACAGTTTTGGACCATAAATCTCCATTTTTTGAGTAATGATTTGGGAAGAAGATCCATGTATTGATAATTTTTGTGTTATTTTTTTCACAGTGTCAGTCCCGGATAACAGATAGTTTGATAATGCCACATCAGATGTTTTCCCTGATTCGTTAAGAATGCTGACTTCAATATTCAATGTTGCCTTATCATCCGATACTTCCCTTGTTGCTGCGAAAACGCCCCATTGCTTAATATGCAATGGTGATGTAAAAATCAGTTTTACGTCGCGGTAAATACCCGAACCTGTGTACCAGCGGGAGTCGCCGAATTTGGTGTGGTCAACTTTGACAGCGATAAGGTTTTCCTTCCCGAATATTATATAAGGTGTTAAATCATATTGAAATGAAATATATCCGTTTGGCCGTTTGCCAAGGTAGGTTCCATTAATCCAGACTTCACTGTTATTGTAAATTCCATCAAAACTGATAAAAACTTTACGGGTTTTTTCATTTGCAGGAATCAGGAATGATTTGCGATACCAGCCTATACCACCCGGTAAAAATCCGGTAGCACTTGCATAATCTTTGCTGAACGGGCCTTCAATACTCCAGTCGTGAGGCAGATCGAGTGAGCGCCAGCCGGCATCATTCAAGCCTGGATTCTGACCATCGGGAATATCTCCTTTATTAAACTTCCAGTCGAAGTTAAAATTCTGAACTTTTCTTCCTGATGGTTGTCCATGAATATTAGAATTTATTGATAATGCCATTATCAACAATACTGCCATATAAGCGATTCTTCCCGGTTTCATAATAACATTTTTATTTAATGAGATAATTATCAAAAATAATGAAAAATAAATATTATCCGGACAGGAATTTATGTTCCTGCTTCCTGATTGAATTAATTGCATTATAACTAAAAAAATTTCATCTTTATCGTTTCAGCGTAGCATTATAGATTTGCATCATTTAACCGAATAGTTCCATGGCCAATTATCTGGAAAAAAGGACCCGTTAATGACTAAAGACAGCCATTATAACCTTGTAAGCAAACTCAAGCCCAGTAAAATAATCTTGCCGGTAATACTGGGATTGGCGGTTGTTGGTTGGTTTATTGCCAAAGACCTGAACATTTATGTCCTGAGAGAAATAATGTTTACATGGAAGTCCGTTATATGGCTTCTGGTAGCAGTTTTATGTATAGTCTTCAGGACTTTTGGATATATGGCAAGGATCAGGATTTTAACAGATAATGATCTTACCTGGGGTCAGTCATTCAGGGTAATTATGCTATGGGAATTCACCTCGGCAATAACTCCCTCAACTGTCGGGGGAACTGGTTTTGCTGTGGTTTTCTTACATAAGGAAGGTATAAGTGTGGGACGAAGCACATCAGTTGTTCTTGCCACATCATTCCTTGATGAGCTTTATTTTGTAATAATGTTCCCGCTATTACTTTTCCTGGTCGGTGGCAAAGCAATATTTATTACCTCCTTGCAGGGTACCGGAATAGCACTTTTAAATAATCTTGTATTTGTTGCCATAATTGGATATGTAATAATACTTGCCTGGGTGTTGTTAGTAGGATATGGATTGTTCTTCAATCCTACTGCTATTAAAAACCTGATCATTAATATATTCCAGCTTCCTTTAATCAGAAGATGGAAAGAATCAGCCATTAAAGCTGGAAATGATATTGTCGAAAGTTCAATTGATCTCAGGAAAAAATCACTTTCTTTCTGGGGGAAAGCGGTTCTCTCAACATTTCTATCATGGACAGCAAGATACTGGGTTGTTAATGCGATTCTGGTTGCATTCTTTGTGATAAATGATAATATCTTAATTTTTGCCAGGCAACTTGTGTTATGGATAATGATGATAATTAGTCCCACTCCGGGAGGGAGTGGTTTTGCAGAGGTAATTCTTGGAAGGTACATTTCAGACCTCATACCGGCCGACCCTGTTCATGTTGGAGGAGTAGCACTTGCAATGGCACTTATCTGGAGAATTATTAGTTATTATCCATTCCTTTTAGCCGGAGTTTTAATCATTCCGGGATGGATAGAAAGAAAATTTATTAAGCCAATCACTAAAAAGAAATAGTTTTTTTACTTCGGCTTTTCGGAATATGGCTTATTACAGATAATTTATGAGTGAGGAGATTCTAAAAGCATTAATGGAATTGTTTGCCCTGATTGTAAAATAATCCTCTTATTTCAGGTACCAAATCTGTATCAGCAAGATAAGAACAAAAAGTACAGCAAAAAATATTTCAGGTACCAGCTTCTTTTTAACAAATACAAAATAGTGTGCCAGGAAATAGCTGACAGGAATGTTTATTAACCATACTATTTCAACTGAAACAGAAGGCAGAACAATGTAAATTCCTATAGAGATTAAAAATACCCAGATAAGCAGGGAAAATGTTTTACGTGATTTTATCTTTTTAGTGTTCATAAGCTTAAATAAAAATGCAATACTTACGAGTATGAAAATACCTGCAAAGATCAAGGCAACTATTGTCAATTTTGAGAACTGATAACCTGCTGATTTATCTAAAAGATTATTCCCAATCAGCGATAAAAGAGCCGCCATATCTTTCCCGATCACATAATACAAACCGAAAGCAAGGAGATATGGTGTCAGTAGCCCAAGGATTGAAATTGCAATTTCCTTGAGGTTACCCGTTCTGAGCATTGCAATCCCGATTATCACCAACAACCCAAACCAGATTAGATTGGCATAAAACAGGCTGCCAGTACTTATCAGAATACCCGCATCAAAAAAACTGTACGCAGTTTCTGGTTTCAGGTAACCATCCATTATTCTTCTGATTGCCAGCATGAGAAAAACAGATGCAGGAAGAACCGGGTTCAAAAGCTGATATTGTGGGAAAAGTCCGCTGAATAATATATAAACCAACGCCGGGGAAAAAGTCCTTTCATTGATAAAAAAAACTTCTGTGTTGAAATTTACGAGAAGGAAAGCCATAAAGCAAACCATAGAAAAGGAAAAAATCACTCCCACCAACGGATTATTGCCTGTTATCTGCTTTAAAAAACCATAAAGAGGCATAGGTATTGCTTCATAATTAAACGCAGCAGGCATTTGTGGATTTAAAAATGCACTGGCCCAAAAAGCGATAAGAGTAATAATAATCAGAGATATTACTCCGGGACCGGTTCCTTTAAAAATTCGTAAAATCATTTATCCTGTAAATCAAATCCAATATCGGTTCTGTAATAGATACCATCGAAGCTTAACAAACCTGCATTCCGGTAAGATATCTCAAGAGCCTTTTTCATTGTAGTTCCCCAGGAACTGACTGCAAGAACACGTCCCCCTGAAGTAACGACTTTGTCTTTTGCTATCTTTGTCCCGGCATGAAATACCACACTTTCTTTAGTAAGGTCTAACCCCTGAATGGGTTTCCCTTTCACATAATCACCCGGATAACCTCCTGAGACCAGCATTACTGTGGTAACAAACCTTCCATCAGTCTCGATCACTCTCTCAGCTAAATTTCCATTTACCACTCCTTCAATAAGTTCGAACAGGTCCGACTTTATTCTTGGTATAATCACCTCCGATTCTGGGTCTCCCAGCCGGGCATTATATTCAATAACATAGGGATTACCTTCCACATTTATAAGACCGAAGAAAATGAATCCTTTATAAACAATTCCATCGTCCGATAATCCCTTCATAGTCGGATCGATTATCCTGCTCTTCACCTTTTCCATAAAGATGTGATCAGCAAACGGGACAGGAGAAACTGCTCCCATTCCTCCGGTATTAAGGCCGGTATCGCCCTCCCCTATTCTCTTATAATCCTTTGCCTCAGGTAATAATTTATATGAAATACCATCAGTAATAATAAATACCGACAGTTCAATCCCTTTAAGAAACTGCTCAATAACGACTTTTTGTCCCGCAGCTCCAAATTTCCCGCTCAATATATCTTCGACCTCTTTTTCTGCTTCATGAATGTCATCAATGATCAGGACTCCTTTCCCGGCAGCAAGGCCATCAGCTTTAATAACATACGGAGGATTAAGTGTTTTGAGAAAACCGGGAGCCCCCTTCAATGATGATTTGTCAAAGCTTCTGTAAGCAGCAGTAGGTATTTTATGACGGGTAAGAAAGGTTTTTGCAAAATCCTTACTTCCTTCCAGACGGGCAGCAGATTTATCAGGACCGATTAAAGGGATATTTTTAAGAGCGTTATCGTTCAGGAAAAAATCATGTATTCCCTCAACCAGAGGAGCTTCGGGGCCAACTATAACAATATCGATTTCATTTTCTAAAACAGCCTTCTTAACCTCCTGAAAATCTCCCGGGTCAAGTTTTAGATTTGTGCCTAAATCAGATGTTCCGGCATTCCCCGGACCTATAAAAATCCCTTTGACTTTTTTACTTTGGGCAAGTTTCCAGGTAAGAGCATGCTCTCTGCCGCCTGATCCCAGAATGAGAATATTCATTTTTGAAGAAAAATTTTATCATTTCAAAAGTACCATTTCATTCTGATAAACAAAATCGATAAAGAGGAACCAGTTAGCCTGCATCGTTTGTCTGGCAATATTTCGAAAAAGTCTGCATTACAGAGTTAACATAGGTTTTTGAAACAGGTATATCTATCACGGAAGGATTATCTAATTCAAGCTTTAGACCATCTTTATCCTTTCTTATCACTTTAACTTTGTCAAAATTAACCATATATGACCTATGACATCTAATGATATCTGTCCCTGAAAAATTCTCTTCTGTTTTTTTCAGAGTATCGCGTAGCAGGTATTTCGATACTTTGCCCTTATTGAGATAGCAAATGCTTACATAATTTTCAGCCGATTCGAGATAAAGCAGATTCTCCTTCTTAATTGAAAACTTAAGGATTCCTCTATCATCATAAAAAGGAATCATGTTTCTGGTGTTAGCTGAAAATGATTGACCATCTTCAAGTCTGTCGATTTGTTCCTTTTTATCCTTCCACGAAAAATAAAGCCATAAAATTGAGTAGGGCAATAATAAAACCAGAGCAGTGTTTCGTACTGATGCCTTTACAAGGTCGAAAAAAATTCGGTAATCGTCCAGAAAAAGTTTTTGAAACATTGCATAGAACAGGGCCATGAAAAAAACCTCAGTAAAAATCCACAGAAGATATTGCCAGATATTAATAAGGTGCCTCTTGCAGACCTGAAACATTATTATCCTGCTAATAACAACAACAAGAACACCAGTAAGAATTATCAGACTGGAATATGTAAGGAATTCCAGACTGGTCAGACTGAACCACTTTTCAACTCCAAATGGTGAATAGATATTAATAAAGACCAATGCAAAGAGTGAGGCAAATAAGACCAGACGGACAATATTCCGTTTTTCATTCAAATATGGAGGTATCGGTTTTTGAAAGTCAACCATGAGAACGTATTTAACTGAATACAAAATTAGCGATTTTCTAACTTGAAATCCCGTTAAACGATTACTGTTAGTAAATCATGATAAAAATTCTATCCCAAATAATTGAATTATGTCCCTCATTTTATAATTATATCACTTAGTACAATCGCCCGCCACATTAATTTGCCAACTCTGAATGTCTCAACTTCCTTTGTATATAAATTCTTGCGGATCAAAAAATTATGGAGTACACAAAAACATTTAATGAGCTTAAATCAATATTCACTACTGATAATGAGGAGGTCCTTATCCCTGATTCTGATATTAAAATTTATAATATCGGATTCCGGTCGGATGTCCCATTAAATGGATTTTCAAACAAAAATGATGTGCTCATCCCTGAAAATCATTCTTTTACCTATCCTGTTTTTACTCCCCGGAGAGCTGAAAGTAATAAGGTGATTTTGTTACTTCATGGCCTTAATGAAAGAAGCTGGTTGAAATATTTGGTCTGGGCCTATTACCTTGCCTGGTATATGGATAGTTATGTTATTCTTTTCCCGATATCATTTCACATAAACAGGTCGCCCTCAGCATGGAAAGATCCAAGGGCTATGATACCTTTAATGAAAGACCGGAATTCTTCCTTTGGGGAAATTAACATGTCGAGTTTTGCCAACATTGCCATTAGCAACCGGCTCACTGAAGACCCTATGCGATTTTTCAATTCAGGGTATCAGACTACATCAGATATTATAAAACTGCTGTTAACTTTAAGAAATGGTGAGCACCGGATCATTCCCCGTAGCAGTAATATTAATATTTTCGCATATTCGATAGGCGCCTTTCTTGCTGAAATAATTTTAATGGGAAATCCCGAGAACCTGTTTGCTGAGTCAAAGCTTTTTATTTTCTGCGGCGGATCAGTCTTTAGCAATATGCGAGGTTCATCAAAATTAATCATGGACAGTCTAGCATTCGACAGAGTATATAGTTATTACCTTAATGATTTTGAAAAAAGTTTAACCGGAAAGAGTCCGTTAGTCGATTTTTTGCGTAATAGTCAGGTTGGAATGGCTTTCAGATCCATGATTGACCTGGGTAGGCTTAAGCCATTCCGAGAGAATATCTTAAAGAAACTGCGGAGTCAGATGCATTCAATAACTTTATTAAAAGATACTGTAATTCCTTCAGATGGGGTAGTTGCCACTCTTGGCAGCTTTAATAACAGTAAGGTAGTGGAGGTATGGGATTTCCCATACACTTATTCTCACGAAAATCCCTTCCCGATTCTTGATTTCCCTTTATGCAAAAAAGTTGATTACTGCTTTGAACGTGTATTTTCGGAAGCACAGTCATTCCTGAGTTAGAATTCATTTCGCTCACTTAAAGACATTGACTACGTGTCAAGATATTTTGAAAATTTATCATCTATGTGCTGATTGAACCACCTATCGATAATTGATTTTTTAAATCTCCATTCCTTACCTAATTTTGCTGCAGGAATCTTCCCATCTTGTGCCCAGGTATAGATCGTCTGAGGTTTAAGCTTTAAATATTTTGCAACTTCTTCAAGAGTCATTATATCTTCCATATTCTATTTCTTCAACAGATTTAAAATATTAGTATCGTTTGTTTGCGTTTTGTTTTTATCAGGGTAATGATAAGGTTGCTTGATTTCTTCATTTTGCTGAATATCTTTTTTTGATACAAGTTGTTGCACAGAATAAATTATTGCTGTGTAAAAATTGCCTTCATATTTTCTGAACAATTTAAATTCTTCATTTTTATCACATAAAAATGGTCTTAAATTCCATGATAATTGGATGCCAACAAATGCTAAAATTATAATCCAGATTCTAAACACGGTAACTCCGATCTGAGGATAAGTATCTCTTTTTTCACAAGCATATTTCAATGCATCAATCATTAGTCTCATACCAAAAATGCCAGAGAATATAAAAATTGCTACATGAAGAAGTTGTAAAAAATGATAATTACCTCCGGTGATCTGGAATAAAATAACAATTGGAGAAAAAGATAATGCTATAGCAGACGTAAGTACAAATCCACTTAAGACAATAATTATCATTTGCCTTAGTCTCATTTTTGAACCCAGAACTTGTTGAATAACAAAAAAAGAAGGAAAACATATAATTAATGTACTCAGA
>JAPLED010000100.1 GCA_026391475.1 Bacteroidia bacterium
TTATTACATTTGTACTGAAAGAAATCAATTATATAATGAAGCTTTTTGTTATTGAAGGAGTTGACGGCTCTGGCAAATCAACACAGATCAAACTATTAAGAAACTTTTTTTCAAAGAAGGGATATAACTGTGAATATCTGCACTTTCCGAGGACCGAAGCTCCATATTTCGGTGAACTTATTACAAGGTTTTTAAGGGGTGAATTTGGCTCTCTGAATGATGTCGATCCCTACCTTGTCGCAATGCTTTATGCTGGTGACAGAAAAGATGCTTCAGATTTGATCAGTAACTGGTTAAATGACGGAAAGGTTGTCCTGCTCGACAGATATACCTATTCGAATATTGCTTATCAGTGTGCTAAGCTGCAGGAGATAACGGCACAGGATGAGCTTATGAGATGGATTCTCTCTCTCGAATTCAACCATTTCGCAATTCCTCAGCCTGACCTGAATATTTTCCTTGATGTGCCATTTGCATTCACAGAAAAAAAATTATTAAATGCCAGAACAGGTGATGACCGTACCTACCTTAACGGAACCAGGGATATTCACGAAGAGAGTCTCGTGTTTCAGAAAAAGGTCAGGGATATCTATCTGAAAGTTGCAAAATCGGATTACAGGCTTGCAGTTGTTGATTGCAGTAAAAGCAATGGTGAAATACTGTCGCCTGATGAAATATTTGATCTGATTGTAAGAATATTCGCCGACAGAAAACTAATCTGAAATGAAGATACTAATATCTGTCAGCAGAATAATTGTTGGTCTCGTTTTTATCTTCTCTGGCATAGTAAAAGCAATTGACCCCTTAGGCTCGGCTTATAAATTTCATGATTATTTTCAGGCATTCAATATTGGTTTTCTGAACCAGCTCAGCCTCCCTCTGGCAATTTTATTGTGTACTGCTGAATTCATCGCCGGATTCTCTGTTCTGACAGGTTTGAGACAGAAAACCGGAATATGGGTTGTTATGATCCTTATGGTGATCTTTACCCCTCTTACTTTCATTCTTGCAGTGACAAATCCTGTTTCAGACTGTGGATGTTTCGGCGATGCAATACATCTGACCAACTGGCAGACATTCGGGAAAAATATCATATTAATTGCTTTGTCAATAGTTCTTTACGCTGGCAGGAAACTGATTAAAAATCTCTTCAGTACTTTTACTGAATGGGTTATTATATGCTGCACTATCGTTCTTTTTATTCTTTTTTCCCTCGGCAATCTGAGGTATCTTCCGGTTATCGATTTTTTACCATATGAAACCGGAGTAAAAATTGCTGATAAAATGGCTATTCCGGAAGGTGTGCCGGTTGATGCGTATCAGACAACATTTATTTACAAAAAAGCCGGAATCAAAAAAGAGTTCAGCCTTAATAACTATCCGGCTGACGACACAAGCTGGAAGTTTGTTGATCAGAAATCGGTTCTTATTAAAAAAGGATATCAGCCTCCAATACACGATTTCAGCATTACTTCAATGAATGGAGAGGATATTACTCAGAAAGTATTATCTCATACCGGGTATTCTGTTTTAATGATCTCTAAAAAGCTGGCAGAGGTGGGTAAAAAACATTTGTTAGATGGATTTGAACTAGGCTATTATTGCATGGGTAACGGAATCGATTTTTACATTCTGACCGCTTCAGGAACTGATGAGGTGAAAAGTTATAATAACGGGCTTGAGTTTTGTTCTGTTGATGAGACGACCTTGAAAACCATGGTAAGGGCGAACCCCGGATACATTCTGCTAAAAGAGGGAACTGTTATCGGAAAATGGTCATGGGCTAATGTTCCTGAAAAGGAGTGGTTCAGCAAGCAGACTACACAAAGTTTCACAAAGTAATAACCTGAAAACATTAAATGATTTGTACCTTTAAATATTATTACCTTTTAAAACATTGATTTATATGAGAAAGAAAATTGTTGCCGGCAACTGGAAAATGAATATGGATCTGGCAGAAGGCCTGAAATTTGCAGGCTCAATTGATAAATACTTTAAGGAAAAACCTTCGGGTAAGGCACTGGTTATTTTATGTACTCCATTTATTCATCTTGCAGGTGCCTCTGAAATTCTGAAACACGGGAAGGTAGCCCTTGGCGCACAAAACTGCGCATCAGAGGCTTCAGGTGCTTATACGGGTGAGGTATCGGCCTGGATGGTAAAAAGCACCGGTGCTGAATATGTTTTAATCGGACATTCAGAAAGAAGAACCTTCTATCATGAAGATGACAAGCTGCTTAATAAAAAAACATTACTCGCAATTAACAGTGGACTAAAGGTGATCTTCTGCTGCGGTGAGGTATTAAATGAGAGAGAAGCCGGGAAACATTTCCTTATTGTAAGAAGGCAACTTGAAGAAGGATTATTCAGCCTTTCTGAGGAGCAGATGGATATGATAGTTATCGCTTATGAACCAGTGTGGGCTATTGGAACCGGATTAACAGCAACTCCCGATCAGGCTCAGGAGATGCATAAATATATACGCGACCTGGTAAAGGAGAAATATGGAAACGATTGTGCGAAAAAACTGCCAATTCTGTACGGAGGAAGTTGTAAACCATCAAATGCAACTGAGATATTCTCAAAACCCGATGTTGATGGTGGTCTGATTGGTGGGGCTGCTCTTAAGAAAGAGGATTTCGCAGCTATAGTTGAAGCTATATAATAATTTCATAATGTGAGTCTCATTCTAAGAAAGCTGGCAATACCGGCTCTGCTACTAATGCTCCTGTCCCCTTGCATCTTACTATCGCAAGGCAAGTCTGCTTTTTCGGGTGATGTTTCCAGATTCAGGACAGAACTTATAACTTTTATGGGCCCGAACCTGAATTCTGAACAGATTGCCAACCTGAATACCTTTCTTATCAGATGGGACAGCGCAGCTTTCAGCAAGGAGAATATGGCTAAGATAATTAACATTTCCAGCCAGCTTTCAGTCAGATCAATGAGACCGGTTCCTCACTTTAATGATTATCTCATAACCCTCAATTATTTCATCGGGTATAAACGTGATGCTGTTTCTTTTACCAACTGGCTTACAGGATTAAGTAAAAAAGCTTTCAGCCCCCGGTTTACCAATGATAATATCGACAGATATTTTAAGAACACCGGTTCGATGATAAAAGAAAATGTTCTGTTCGAGTCGGGAAGTGTTAAATGGAAAGTTAAAAACAATACCCTTAAGTTTTTACATGATACTGTTTTTTATGTAGTCATTTCTGATGCTACCCTTACATGTTATTCACAAAAAGACAGTACTGAAATCTACAATGTCACAGGAACATATTATCCTGAGATACAGCAATTCAGAGGTACGAAAGGTATAGTTACATGGGAAAAGGCAGGGTATCCCAGAGCCGATGTTTTTGCTGAACTAAATAATTATTCAATTAATATAGCTAAAAGCAGTTTCACAATCGATTCCGCCAGACTAAGGCATTTTATTTATTTTAAAGAACCAGTTCTTGGGGTACTGACTGATCAGGCAGTCAGTTTCAGCAATAAGGATAAAGCTAATTATCCACGTTTTGAAACTTACACAAAAGAATTCCAGATAAAAAACCTTTATGAAGGGGTTAATTATAAAGGAGGACTTTCCTTTGAAGGAGCTAATGTAAAAGGTACAGGTAAAAGTTTTACTCCGGCGAAAATCACGCTTTTCAGGAATGATACACTTTATCTTAAAATCAGTTCAAAAGAGTTTCTCTTCTCAAAGACCGGCTTAAGCAGTCAGGAAACAACCGTCTCACTTTATCTTGATAAAGATTCAATCTACCATTCAAGCCTTGGATTTTCCTATATTTCCACGACAAGACAGGTCAACCTTTTCCGGACAAATAATCCTATCTCAAAGAGTCCCTATTTCAATTCGTTTCACAATCTCGACATGTATTTTGAATATATGTCGTGGAATATGAATGAATCAAAAATTATTCTATCACGGGCCAGAGGATCAGCCCTTGGACAGGCACAATTTGAATCTTCATCATTCTTCAACTCAGACTATTTTTTGCGACTGATGGGGCTTGATGATTACCATCCTCTGAACCGTCTCATTAAGTTTGCTGAATACGTTTATTCCGAAACATTTCCGGTTGCAGAGTTTGCCAAATGGCTGAACAGGCCCGAGGAGGCGGTCACCGGGATGTGTATCGATATGGCCAACAAGGGTTTTGTATTCTACGACCGTGTAAATAATGAGGTTACAATAAAAAAGAAAACGAAGGACTTCCTCGATTCATATGCTAAAAGGAAGGATTATGATGTCTTAAACATAGTAAGTGAAACAAAAGCTCCCACAGATAATGCTATTCTTGATCTGAGAAACTACAGACTGACAGTAAACGGAGTATCCGGTGTTTTCCTGAGCGATTCCCAAAGGGTTGCAATTTATCCTTACAAACAGCAACTGACAATCGGAAAGAACAGAAGTCTTCAGTTCGACGGTGTTGTTGAAGCAGGTCTCTTCACTGTATTTGGTCATAATTTCTCCTTCAGCTATGATACTTTTAAGATAAGACTACAAAAAATCGACTCCATTAAAATTGCGGTGGAAACCGATAAGAAAGATATATTTGGTAATCCGGTTATTAAAGAAGTTAACAACCTCTTACAAATGGGAACAGCTGAACTTTATATCGATAATCCGAATAATAAATCGGGACTCAAAAGCCTTAAGCAGTATCCCATAATAAATGCAATAACCTACTCATATATTTTCTACGATAAGATACCCGGACTTGAGGGCATTTACAAACAGGGAGAATTCTATTTTAAAGTGGATCCTTTTACCTATGAAAATATTGATCATTTTTCCAGTGAAGACATGAATCTTTCAGGAGAATTTGTTGGAGGGAATATCCTCAAACCGACTCGACAGTACCTTACTATACAGGAAAACAACTCTCTTGGATTTAATATGATCATACCTGAAGAAGGGGTTGAAGTCTACGGGAACAGGGGTAGGTTATATGAAGCTATCAGCATGAGTAACAATGGGTTGATTGGAAGCGGAACTTTGAAACATTTAACATCAACCACTAAGTCAGAAGAATATAAATTCTTCCCCGATTCAATGATTACTCATGCTTCAACATTCAATATTGAAAAAGACAGCTCGGGAATATTCCCCATCCTTAACAGCCAGGATGTTGCAATAAAATGGATGACTCAAAAAGATGAATGGCTGGCAACCAACGCCACCGGAAAAAGCTTTAATCTGTTCGGGAATGGAACAACTCTTGATGGTACATTAAAACTGACACCTGCCAGACTGCTTGGCACAGGAATAATAAATATGCCCGATTCGAGGATTACTTCAAATCTTTTCAGTTTTGCATCAAATGCGATCAAAGCAGATACGGCTGATTATAATCTGAAATCATCGACTACCAGCGGATATTCATTCATTGCTGAAAACGCTAATACCGATATCAATTTTGATCTCAGGATGGCACGTTTCAGGCTGAATACCGATTCTTCGGTTGTGAAATTCCCTGAACTGCAGTATATCTGTACTATGACAGATTTTGCATACAACATGGAAAACAGGGTGTTAAATATGGAGCAAAAGGAAAAATCAAATACTCCGCTTTTGACTTCTGATAAACTTCTAAAGTTAGACTTTGCCAATCTTGATAAGCCGACTTTCTTTGCAACAAATAATCTTTCTGACACTATTACTTTTTCATCATGGAAAGGAAGCTATCACCTTGACCAGGAATATATTGAAGCAGAAAATATAAACTATATTCATATCGCCGATGCGCTGATTCAACCTGAAAACGGGAAAATCGTCATCAACAGGAGAGCAAAAATACAGACGATGCAGAACGCCCTGATTGCTCTCAATAACAGGCATATACTGCATTCAGCAAAAATTGATATTGAATCGACCAAACGATATACAGG
>JAPLED010000079.1 GCA_026391475.1 Bacteroidia bacterium
AAATAGACGTAAAACAGACATGAACACATCAAAACATAGGATTTACAGTCAAAAATTTGTTTCAGATTTACATTACGAAATGATGCAGCAAATAAGAAATTGTCAGACAGAGGACGAACTTAACAGGATTGTTCAAAAAAACATAAGGCTGATTACAGGTTCTAAGGTAATTGACTGGGCAGTTTACAAACGACGTTGTGAAATTATACAGCATGAAAAGCAGATATAAAATTGTATTATCTGTAAATTAACCTTGAGAAGCAAATGGAGCATCTTGGACCTTTGCTTATGTTAAACACAATGACAATGTCAAACAAGAAGCTTGTTGTTTAGTTATGTATGTTAATTGTAATCTGACCGGCCAAATGTGGTCAAGACGTCCGTCTTTTGCATCATACTACCAGAATAATGCTTTTCGGATCGAATAAACTTACTAACTTTGCATTTATTAAAAATTCAGTACTATCTTTGTCCTGATAAAAAAGTACTTAACCCAGATTGCAGCTATCCATCTGTAAAAAGTTGATAATCTGGTTTGGGATTTTTATTTTTTTTATAAAAGGTACCCGATGAAAAGGATTTTGGTCATTGATGATGATGTTATGACTCTGCGTGTGATCAAAGCCATGATTAAAATCTGTTATCCTGAAGATGAAGTTATACTTTGTGAATCGGGTAGTGAAGGCATTACCTTAGCCGAGTTGAAAATGCCCGATGTCATCATTCTTGACCTTGTTATGCCGGATATCAACGGGTACCAGGTTTGTCAGCAGCTAAAAAGCCAGGAAAAAACCAAAGCGATACCGGTGATCATGATATCTTCCATCGGTCAGGATTCTGTAGTCAGGGCTGATGGGCTCCGTAATGGAGCAGATGTTTTTCTTTCTAAACCTTTGGATTTGGCCGAATTAAAGGAGGTCATCAATATAACTTTACGGCACAAGACAAATGAAGAAGTTCTCAGGAAAGCAAACATTGACCTCGAGCTCCTGATTAAAAAACGTACGGAAGAGTTCCGCGAGACCGAGGACCGATTCCTTCAAATCTCAGATCATGACATCCAATTTTTTTGGGAAGTTGATTCTAAGGGAAAAATCTTATATGTAAGTTCGGCAGCAGAGAAAATTCTTGGATATCCAATAGATGAGATCATCGGTAAAAGTTTTCTGTCTTTCTTCCATGGGCACGATGAAAAAAATCGAATCAAAAAACTGATCCACAGCTATATTAAGAACCGCCTCTCTTTCCGCAGTGAGGAACATCTCAACATTCAGAGAAATGGAACTGAGGTTTGGATGTCGATCAGCGGATTCCCGGTTTTTGACAAAAAAGAACTTATAGGATACCGGGGAGTTAACCATGACATGACATTACGTAAAAAAGCTGAGGATCATCTTCTGAAAAGCCTGAAGGAGATTGAAGAGTATAAAGGGAAACTGAAGGTTCTGAACTCCTCGCTCACATTGGCCGAAGAAAAAGAAAGGAGAAGAATCGCAGAACTTTTACATGATAATCTGGGGCCTACTTTATCATTAGCCAATTTGAAAATCACCTCCGCGCTCAATAAAAAGTCGCATGATGACGTCCGAAGGTTATTAGACGAATCAACAATTCTTATTCAAGATGCTATTAGTCAGTCAAGATCCCTCACGAATGAATTAGTCCCTCCGATTCTTTATGAGTTGGGTTTGATAAGTACCTTAAAATGGAAACTGGAACAGATTTCTGAAATATATAAAATAAAAACATCTGTTAACGGTACTGATAATAACATACCCATCTCAGACCACGCCCAGATTCTGCTTTATAGAATCGTTTCTGAGTTACTGCTGAATATTCTTAAACATGCCCAGGCAACGACAATTGAAGTAGAAGTAACCCGGACCATGTGTATATCTCTTAAAGACAATGGCACGGTTCCCAACACCTTCAATGAACATAGCTCTTTCCAGGGACAGGAAGGGCTGGAGATGTTCTTCATAAGGGAGCGCCTTGATTCCATTCGGGGAAACATAATCATTGAAAAGGAGTCTGGAGCAGATAACACTATTAAAATATTCGTCCCTGTATTAAAATAATTATGCCGATAAAAGTTCTGATTGCAGATGACCATCAGTTATTCAGGGAAGGGTTAACTAACCTTCTCGCCGACGCCGCTGATATTGAAGTTATTGCACAAGCTGAGAATGGTCAGGAGGTATTGGAGAAGGTCCGGTTTTCCAAGCCGGATATCGTATTAATGGACATCGGAATGCCTATTCTGAATGGCATTGATACTACCATGGCTCTATGCAAGGAATTTCCGGATATTAAAACCATTGCTTTATCTATGCATGACGAAAAAACCTACATAAAAGGCATGCTCGAAGCCGGTGCCTGGGGTTATCTTTTGAAGAACTGTGCGTACGACCAACTGGTGAATGCTATAATTCAGGTTTATAATGGCGAAAAATATCTCGATACGCATGCTACCAGGGTCATCATTCAGGATTATCTGAAAAACGACTCCCAGGGAATGAAGCAGCTTTCCGAACGTGAATCCGAAGTACTGAAGTTGTTGGCTGAGGGAAGATCCATCCGGGAGATTTCAGAGACGCTTTTTATCAGTATTAAAACGGTAGGCAGCCACAAACAAAATATTTTTGATAAACTGGAGTTTGAAAATATGGCACAACTTATTAAATTTGCATTAAAAAATGGTATTGTTTCTTTATAAATACACATCATGAAGTTATCTTATCATTATCTCAGTCTTCTTCTTTCATTTATTATTTTGTCCTCGAGGGGGATGGTTTACACGCAGAACAAAAATATTGTTGAGATGCCTATTGTGTTTTCAATTCCGGCTATTGCCCTTGTTGATTTTGCGGGATCTGATAAACGGATCACTTTTATTTCGGGCAAGGGAGCAGAGCAGATCATCACCCCTTCCACCCTTGATAAAACCTGGATAAATTATTCCTCCATTGTCGATGGAAAATCGACCAACAGCATCTCCGTCAATTTCAGTTCGGGGAATATACCTGCTGAAATCGGAATAAAACTGGATGTAGGGCAAGATGCCGGTGCAGGTGCCGGTTCAACAGGGAAACCAATCGGGCAGATCACACTTACACCATACCCTCAGGAGATTATCACCGGTATCGGCAGTTGCTATACTGGTCGGGGAACTCAAAAAGGCCATCAGCTTATCTATTCGTGGGAATGGCTGCCCCCTTATGATTTTGATCATACATCGATTGATAATATTGAGATCTCTGTAACCTATACGCTCACTACTGCTAAATAATTTCCTGATTGCTGATTCCGGATAGGTATTTCTGAAATGAAAAATCAGCAATTTTTACCCAAATTTCAGTAAGAAGCCTTTTGAAAGATGATTGTTTATTCTCTAACTTTAGCAAAGAATCAGTTTATGATGAACAAATCTCAATTTGCTCTTTTACTCATTTTGATATCAGTCTTGTTTACCGGGAGAACGGTTGCCCAAAGCTATACCGCGGGAGATCAGATTACCCTGCATGTGTATGACTTTACTCTGATTGAGACCAACCATGCTCCAATAAGTATGACATTATCTACAGCAGTAGCCGGAACTCTGGTACAGCCCGTCTCGAATTCGAATATGTATGTAAAAATATCCTCAATTGTTTTTTGGAATATGAGTCGCAAGATAACCGTCCGTTTAGCCAGCGGAGCAATCCCCCAAGGAACCAGATTAACAGTGGTATCAGCGCCGTGTACTACCACTAATAGCGGTGGGCGTCGTGGGACGCCTGTTTCGACCCCCATCGTACTAAATACAACGGACCAGAATCTTGTCACTGGAATTGGCAGCTGTTACACGGGTACAGGATACAATGACGGATACCGGCTGACTTATACCTGGGGTCCCTATAATCCGGCAACGGATTATGATCTTATCCAGGCTACTCAGAATCCCGTTACACTAACTATCGTGCTAACGATTACCGATCAAGGTTGGAACTGAGGCAAACGCCCCCTTTCCCACAATCTTCCTTCAGAATTCCTTACCTGAAAAATCAGGATTTATGACCTGTATTTCAGCAAATAGCTTATATTACTCACGCTTCATTAATCTATCTTTGAAAATTGATTTCTGACAGGAAGGAAATCCAACATTTGTAAACTCTTTATAATTTATAGGCATGAAAAAATCATTACTTGTTTTAAGTATCATCTTATTGGGGACTCTTTTGGGTTCCAATGTTATGGGGCAAGCTAATGGGACTGCAAGCAACACTCTTTCATTAGGTATGCCGGAGCTCTCTCTTTTGAGTAGCCCCTCGGGCATTGTTAATCTCCAACTGACGACCGCTGTTGCCGGGGAGGCTGTTAAGTCAAGCATTCGAGATTCCACATCACGGATAAAGATTTCGTCTGTGATTTCAGGATCAACGACACGAAAAATGAGTGCCTCAGTTACCTTAGTACCTAATGGTACCTACCTTAAACTGATGGCTCAAACCCCAAGCACCAACTTTGGGGGAACCCCAGGAACCTATGGGACTGATGTTACACTTTCAAGTACAGCCACCACCATTATTAGCGGGATTGGTTCCTGCTATTCAGGTACCGGAGCTCTGGACGGGTATGTTTTAAGATACATCTGGGGACTTGATAATCCGGCAGCAAACTATGGACTCGTCAGGGCAGTAGCTGGAAATACAACGGTTACCGTGACCCTTACCCTAGCCGCTGAAATATAATAAACTTCTGAAGGGGACCTCTAAAAACCAAATGTTATATATAAACCTCACTTACAATATTTATCGTCATGAAAAAAAAATTACTTGTTTTAAGTATCGCCTTACTGGGGTCTCTTTTTGGCTCCCATGTTATGGGTCAAAACCAAAACATATCATCAAATTCTCTGAATTTAGGTATGCCGGAGCTCAGTCTTTTGAGCGCCAGCTCGACTCCTATTAATCTCGTATTGACGACCTCCGTTGCTGGGGAAGCTGTACTGTCAAGCATCTCTGATGAATCGGCACGGTTAAAGATTTCGTCTGTGATTACAAGCGCCACACGAACATTGAGTGCCTCGGTCAGCGCAGTACCTGCTGGTACCACCCTTACACTGCAAGCTAAAGCCCCAATTGGCAACAACTTTGGGGGAACCCAAGGAGAATACGCGGCTGCACAAACACTTCCCATAACTGGATCCGCCACCATTATTACCGCGATTGGTTCCTGCTATTCAGGTACCGCAGCTAATGACGGGTATGTTTTAAAATACACCTGGGGACTCGAAAATCCGGCAACAACCTATGGACAAGTCAGGGCAACCGGATCAGGTGTTACGGTTACCGTAACCCTTACCCTAACCGCCGCAATATAATAAACTTCTGAAGGGGACCTCTAAAAACCAAATGTTGGTATAAACCTCACTTACAATATTTGTCCGTCGTACTCAATTAAAAAATAGTGATTGCCATGGGCTATGTTTGCCCATGGTGACTATTTGTAGTGTATAGGGTGGCACTGATTCATTGTAATACTCATCCATGGCGGGAAAGAAATTGTTTTGTAGAACAAAGAAGATAAATTAGGTTTTTATAAAAACATCCTATACATTTGTAACTAAACGAGCATCAAAAAAGTAATTTTTAGAGGTTTCATTAAACGAAGTGATATGAAAATTTGCAAATTATTCCTTTTTCTTTCCCTTTTTACCGCATTGCCGCTGATTTCCAATGCTTCCGTTGAAGTAATCGGAAGCCTGAAACATGTGCACAACGGGAAACCCGGAGATGTGATCAAGGGCGAAATCAGGATTCATAACAACGATAGTATTGACCAGGAGGTAAAGGTGTACCAGACCGATTTATTATATAATCTTCAGGAGAATACCTTTTATGACGAACCAGGCAGTCATAATCGCTCCAATGCTCTCTGGATTCAGTTCAGCCCAAAGTCGGTCATTCTCAAAGCCAATGAAGTCAGAATCATCCAATACGAGATGACTTTGCCCCTAATAGACACATTAAAGGGGACCTATTGGAGTGTTCTCATGGTAGAAGGAGTTGTCCCCATAGATCCCAATCAAAAAGGAGATCTTAGTATACGAACAGTAACCCGGTATGCAATTCAGGTAGTCACCGAAATGGCCGATAAAGGCAAAGGGTCATTGAAATTCCTGGAGCCCACACTGGTCAAAGAAGGAGATAAGCTCTTCCTTGCCATCGACCTTGTTAACAATGGAGAGCACTATATCGCTCCGGAGGTTTCGATTGAGTTGTTCGATGAAAAAGGAACATCGGTTAAGGTTATCACTGCAACAAGGAAAGGGCTCTATCCGTCCACATCAACAAGATTCAGTTTTGATCTTGAAGGAATCCCCGGGGGAAAAACCTACCAGGTGATGATAGTTGCTGCCGGTCAGGAGGATGACGTTTTCGGGCTGGAGTACAAACTGTTTTTTTAAACCCATAACATTCATACTAAAAGCACATGAATGTTGAAAGTTACAGCGGCTTTACTCTTTTTTCCGTTTTTTGTTCAATCAGCACCGGCTGGTCCGGGTGATCTGGAGGTCAGGTTGCTTAACGAAAATAGAAAAGAAATGGTTGCAGGATCTACTTCGAATGTCCTCATTATGCTCATCAATCATTCAGACACACTAAAAGAGGTTCAATTAAAACTCAACACACCAGGCAACAACTGGAGACAAATTACGGATTATTCCTCGGCACTGATAGAAAAAAATTCAAGTTTAAACAAGATCATTAGTATTCACATCCCGGAAAATACTAAAGCCGGCGACTACTCCATTGGACTGGAGGCATTCGAAAAGCCGGGGAATCAACCCTTCGGGAAGGTTAACATCCCCATTTATGTTCAGCCCCGGTATGAAATCCGCGTTGATAAGCTAAAAGCCCCACGTTATTTGTTTTCGGGTGATACCTTGGGAGTTAAATTCCTGATCCTGAATTTATCCAATCTGGATGTTAAGGTTGCTGCCACCATAATCAATGGCAAGAAACTGGAAATCCGCTATTTCAGGATCCCCATGGATTCAGCCATTCTCACGAATGTATCGGTATCAGTCCCGAAAAACCTCAGCTATTACACGCAGCAAAATATTACTTTGACGGCTTCCATTACTGACAAACCGGAAACGGAGAATTCATGCTCCTATTCGTTTGACATTATCCCCTCCGGCAATGTTAAATTCGATGGCTACAACCGATTGCCCGTGAAGGTTTCGGGCATACTTGCCTCTAACAACCGCAAGGAGAAAAGAGATTATGGTACAATGTTTGACATTCGGGGAGGAGGACTTATTAACGAGACGAAAAATCAGAAGCTGGAGTTTCATCTCCGGGGGCCTGATCGCGGAGGAAATCCAATCCTTGGTTTGAATGATGAATATTATCTTGCATACAGCTCTCCACATACCGTGATTTTCCTCGGGGACAATAATTACCGGTTAAGCGATCTGACAGAATCATCCAGAAGCGGCCGGGGGATTAAACTACAGTACAACTTTGATAAGCTGTCGGTTGGTTCGTTCTTTCATTTCCCCAGATATTACCCTGGGATCAAACAGATCTTTTCCTTTTATACGGACTATAAGATCAATCAGAAAATCCGGTTCTCAGCCGGATATCTTACTAAGTCCGATACCATAAATAAAAACGCCAGTTTGCTGACCTTTTCAGGTTTAATCAACCCGTTTCCGTGGGTGAATACAGAATTTGAACTGGCGACCGGACTACAACAGGATCAAATGACCAAAGCTTTCCGGTCCACTTTCAATATCAATTATTCTATCTTTAGTTCCCATTTCAGCTTCACCTATGCTGATCCGGGTTTTCCCGGTTATTTTTCCAACTCAAGTTACGTCTCCTCAGGAATCACGGCCAATCTGAGAAAGAAGGGAAGCTTATCCATGAACTACGATCTTAACCGCTCCAATTTAGCTTTGGACACCTTATATGCAAATGCCCCTTACAGTAAGAACATTAACGTTCTGGCCAGCTACCGGATGAGTCCGAATAATTCGGTCAGTTTTGGTGCTTACTTAATCGGTCTTGAAGACCGGGCCGCGAAACCCCTCTTCAATTATAACAAATACGCCGGTCGGCTTTCTCTCCAAAGCAAGGTCCGGCGAATCAATCTGAATATTCAGGGAGAACTCGGCAAAGTCATAAACTTCCTTGGGGCTAAAAATGGGGACATGACGAATTATTACAATGGCTATTTTTTATTGAAATATGCGTTTAACGAATCCATTTCAGCCAGTGGGTTTGTGAATTACCAGGGCGGGCAGCAATACCTTATCACGGGTTTTCACCGGTTCTATTATGGAGGGTCACTTCAGGCCAGCTTGAAAAAAAAGACGTATATTTCATTCGATTACCAGAGTAACTACGAATTGAAGGAGTATTTCCGTGAAAGGAGTCTTTTGTCTTTCCAGATGCATCATCAGTTGAATCCTAACCATGAATTTGAGCTGGGCGCAAATTACAATCTGGTCAAGAACTCATTGGACAAAAAGGAATTAAGCATACAACTTCGCTACTCTTATACTATCAATATCCCGTTATCAAAGAAAAAGGATGTCGGTAGCCTGACCGGGAAAGTTATCAATTTGGGGTTAGAACAGGTTGAGGGCATTATCCTCAATCTGAATGGAAATATTGCGATGACTGACAAAAACGGGAATTTTGAATTTCCGATGGTTAAAATCGGAACCTATATTCTGGTGATGGATGAATCGAATGTCGGATTAAATACCATTGCCGGTGTTCCCGGTCCTTATAGGGTAACGATTGAACCTGGCCGGGAGACCCGGTTTGAGATATTATTAACATTAGCGGCACGAATCCGGGGGCGTCTGGTTATCCGGGAAGATGAAAAAAGTGGCAAGAAGGGCTATTATCCTGTAAAAGAGGAGATCGATAAACTTATCATTGAAGCATCGAATGGAACAGAAACCTTCAGGATATTAACAGGAAGGGACGGCACATTCAGCTTTGACGACCTTCGGCCCGGAAATTGGCACATAAAGATCTATCCTAATGGCATTCCGCAGGGATACCAACTGGACAGTGATCAATTCAACTTCAATCTTTCTCCGGGCAAGGAAGAGAACCTCGATGTTATCATATATAAAAAATCACGGGAGATAAAGCTCCAGAATAAGTTCTGAATCCTTAGAATCTAAAAATGAACTCCAAAAAGTATTTATTAGCGTTAATTGTCATCACACTCACATCCCCGGTGGGTTGGGCACAGAATAGCATGTCTGTGTCTGACCAAAGTTCCATATCGATTGATTTGTCAGCGATAGTAACAGCCGGGATGCATACTGAGATGGTTGTCGACAATTCGCAATGGATTAACTATTCTCTTGATGTAAATCCCGCTGAACCTTACGCATCAATCTCAGTAGAGATAGCGTCCGGCAATATTCCAAATGGAATAGAACTCTATATGCAGGCCGGCTATCATACTGGATCAGGCCGGGGCAAAACCGGTCAGCCAACGGGAAAGATCCGGATTGACAATATGCCCAAAGTTCTGATTAATGACATCGGGACAAGCTTTACGGGCCATGGAAAACATCAAGGCCATCAGCTGATCTTGTCGATTGTGATTACCGATTTTGCCCTCCTGCAACCCGGTGAATACACCTTGTATATTCAGTACACCCTTAAACAGTAACCTTTCTGACCATGGCAGGACATCAAACCCCAAGGCAAAAGATGATCGGCGTAATGTACCTGGTATTAACGGCACTATTGGCATTGAACGTTTCAAAGGACGTACTTAATGCATTTTCCGTAGTGAATGACAGCATACTGCTGACCAATGAAAATTTTGCGCGGAAACTCAAGGGCACCTATACGAACTTTGAGAAAGATTACTATCTGAATCAGATTGAAGTCGGGCCATTCTGGAACAAGGCGAAAGAGGCTAAGCTATTATCAGCGCAAATGATTGAATATATTGAGAACCTGCGTGATGAACTAATCTCAAAAACCGAACGGATCCCTTTGGATTCTGCCCGAAAAATACCTCTGTTGAAGCTGCAAAAAAAGGACGATTACACGAGTCCAACCAACTTCCTGATAGGAAGCCCAGAGGACAGATCACATGGAAGATCCGGGGAGTTAAAGAAAAAAATCATAGAATACCGGGAGAATATGCTTAATCTGATTGATCCGAAATATCGGGATCAAATGAAACTCGGTTTGGAAACAGAGGGTGAATATTTCGATGCTTCAGGCCAAAAGCAAGTTTGGGAAATTCACTATTTCTATGATATCCCCCTGGCTGCTGACATCCCGATCCTGAACAAGTTCATTACAGAGGTATATAATGCCGAACTGGAAGTTGTTAATGGCCTGCTCTATGAAATCAGTGCCGACGATTTCAAGTATGACAGGATAGAAGCCAAGGTTTTACCAAAAACCAATTACCTGTTTACCGGCGACAAGTATGAAGCAGAAGTGATCGTTGCTGCCTACGATAACAGTCAGAGTCCCAACGTTTACCTTATGCGAGGGGTAGATTCATTGCCGGTTTCACGGAAGGATCAGGCAACCCTTATCTCCAGCCGGAATGGCCGGATAAATTTAAGTTTTCCGGCTCTTTCGGCAGGGCAGGAAAAATATGCTGGCTTCGTGATTGTGCGAAACAGTTCCGGTAATGAAAACACATACCACTTCTCAAGCGAATACGTTGTAGCCCAACCATCCCTCACTGTTTCAGCCACCAACATGAATGTCCTTTATATGGGAGTGAATAATCCATTATCCTTATCTGTATCAGGAGTTCCAGGTGAGAACATTTACCCAACTATTTCCTGTGGCACGCTGAAGCCGAATCCGGGTAAAGACGGATGGATAGCAACAGTACCGGTTGGCTGCAAGCAAGCGACAATAGAGGTTTCAATCAGGCTAAACGGGGGAATGAAACGGATGGGATCGGAAAACTTCAGAGTGAAAAAACTTCCCGATCCGATTCCATATATTGCTAACAAAAAGGAAGGCTTTGTCAGCCGGGACATCCTTATCGCAGCCGGAAATATCATACCCAGGATGCCGGATGATTTTGAATTCGATTATTCATTCCAGATCATTTCATTCAAGATGACCATGCAAAGGGGCTTTAATGTAAATCATTATGACTCCCAAAGCAGCAAACTGACAGAAGAAATGATCAAACAGATAAGGAATACTAACCGAGGTCAGGGTATTATTTTTGAAGAGATCGTTGCTCGTGGTCCCGATGGAGCCGACCGAATCCTTTCACCACTCATCATTACCATTAACTGATCGGAAGTTCTAGAGTCCAAAAATATTACTCTTTGAATTAACAAAAAACCTCTTGTAATATGCTCACTTACTAGAGGTATCTAAAATTATCTGCGGAGAAAGAGGGATTATTTTAATGATCCCTGTGGGGGTGGCTTCAAAGCTAAAATTACCCTTCGGGTTTGTTAATTTTCCCTTCAGCACCTCTCAAAAGCAAGCTTTCTTCGGTGCTTTGGTAAAATAAAAAATCCCGACAAGTCGGGATTAATTTAAGCTTTGGCGGAGAAAGAGGGATTCGAACCCCCGGACCCGTGGTTACAGATCAACGGTTTTCAAGACCGCCGCATTCGACCGCTCTGCCATTTCTCCGCCGCAAAGATAATATTTTTTTGTTTTTTTAGAATTTTTTTGAAAAATAAAGTAAATGTCAGATAATCAGTGATATGCAATTTTTATTAACAGGATGTGAACAAAATATCTGAAAAGAGGTTCTGAAGATGAATAGTAGTGAGCAGTTGCGACATTTTGATCAAAAACTGGTTTTTGTCCAAAAATATCGCTGTTTTGACCTTAAAGTGGCACTATTTGTGGAAAAACGGAAAAATAAATTTGCACATGAATTAAAAAAAAATAAATTTGTATTTAATTATAAGATTGGTCTAACCATTAAATCTTTTACATTATGACAAAAAAAGAATTAATTAATGCAATCGCCGCTGATGCAAGTCTTTCTATTAAAGATGCAGGCAAAGCTTTAAACTCATTTGTTGGAGCTTTTGGAAAAGCAATGAAAAAAGGTGAGAGAATCCAGCTTCCGGGCATGGGTACTTTCAATGTTAACAAAAGAAGTGCAAGAGTAGTTCGTAACCCACGTACTGGTGCAAAACTGAACGTTCCTGCTAAAAAAGTTGTTAAATTCAAAGCAGCTCCAGCTCTTAACAAAGGTCTTTAATCTTAACAGATTGAGATTGCTTAGGGGTGTTTTTACACCCCTTTTTCCATTTCTGAGTAATTTCTTCATATTTTCATGCTTACAAACCGTCAACTCTTCCTCCGGCATCTCGGACAAACTTCATCAGAACCTATGATGGTTGAAATTGTCAGAGCTGAAGGGGTTTTTATGTACGGACCTGACGGTAAAAAATACTTTGATCTCATTTCCGGAGTATCTGTGAGTAATACCGGCCATCGCCATCCGAAAGTAGTTGAAGCAGTTAAAAATCAGGTTGATTCCTATATGCATCTGATGGTCTATGGTGAGATTATTCAAAGCCCTCAGGTGAAATATGCTGAGCGACTGGCAGAAATTCTTCCACCTGAACTGAACACCTGCTATTTTGTGAACTCCGGCAGTGAAGCAGTCGAGGGCGCTCTGAAACTTGCTAAAAGATTCACCGGCAGAAGTCGTATAATATCGTTCAATAACTCTTATCACGGAAGCACTCACGGCGCATTGAGTATCCAGGGAAGTGAATTTTACAGGAATGCCTTCAGACCTTTGCTGCCTGATACTTACCAGGTTGGTTTTAATGATGAAAATTCACTGGACTCAATTGACGACAAAACAGCTTGCGTAATTATCGAGCCGGTACAGGGAGAGGCCGGGGTTATCTATCCTGAAAATGGTTTCCTCGAAAAGATCAGAAGCAAATGCAACTCAACCGGCACCTTGTTGATTTTCGATGAGATACAAACAGGTTTTGGCCGTACAGGCTTTATGTTCGCAATTGACAGGTTCGAAGTTGTACCCGATATATTGCTTCTTGCAAAAGCCCTCGGAGGAGGAATGCCACTGGGTGCATTCATCTCTTCAAAAGAGATTATGTCAGCACTGGTATCAAACCCACCGTTGGGCCATATTACAACTTTCGGTGGTCATCCGGTCTGTTGTGCCGCCGGACTTGCTTCGCTTAACGTAATCATTGAAGAAAAACTTGTCGAGACCTGTAACACGAAGTCATCGCTGTTTAAAAAGGAGCTCAACCACCCTCTGATTTCAGAGGTGAGGGGGGAAGGTCTTTTACTGGCGGTTCAGCTTACAGATCCTGAATATGTTCAGTATGTTATTGCCCATGCTCCGGATTATGGCCTGATTCTTGATTATTTTCTTTTCTGCAACAATGCCTTCAGAATAGCACCGCCATTGACTATGAGTGAAGATGAGATATCCATGGCTTGCCAACAGTTGAAAAAGCTGCTTGATGTTGCAATGAATAATGCAAAGAAGAAATGAGGAATCTTTTACTATACCTTATTATAACAGTAGCAATTTCAACAAGCATAGTCAAAGGCCAGGCACCAGTAAATGATACACCTCAGGTACTTGAGAAACTCTACGGCAGGCTGCTCAGTAATTACAATGACATTGACCGTTTACGGATCAATGATTCGATCAGATTTATTATCGAAAGCTATGTTAAATCCGATACAGTGTTTAATCACAGGTTCAAAAACCTTCGTTACCTGGGTCAGATTACTTCTCCCGACTCTCTGCTGAAAATCGTTACATGGAATCTGGTTCTTGGGAGTGGTCAAAGCCGGTATTTCTGCTATTTCATCAGAAAAACTGAACCGGGAAAAGAAAACAGGATTTACAGGTTAACAGCTACTTACAGGGAGGAACTGGTAAAAACCGATACTATCTATACTGAACCGGACTGGTATGGAGCTTTGTATTATGATATTAAACCATACATAATAAATGATAAAAAATGCTGGATATTACTGGGTATTGATTATGGTAATCCGTCTATCAGCAGGAAGATCATAGAGGTATTGAGCTTTACTCCTGATGCTTCAATAATATTTGGAAAGAAATGGTTTGCTTCAGGGGAGAAGATAAAATTCAGGGAAGTTTTTGAATATGCATCAACCGGTATGATGTCTTTAAGATTCATCTCTGACATCTCAATCGTTTTTGATCATCTTGTTCCCTTCTCATCGGCTCTGAAAGATGACCGTCAGTACTATGGTTCTGATTATTCATTCGATGCATACAATTTTGAAAATGGATTATGGAGATTAAAAATAAATGTTGATGCAAGAAATAAAGAATAGGTAATACTTATCGCTTATTTCAAGCTTCCGGGATATTTCTAAAAAATGACTATTTGTCAGTCGGAAACTAACGGCACATCTTTTGAAAGTGAAGGGCAGACTATTCATGTTTAACAATAAAACTATAAGATATGGAAACCGGAAAGATTGGCGTAACAACTGAGAACATATTCCCGATAATAAAAAAATTTCTCTATTCAGATCATGAGATTTTCCTCCGTGAGCTTATCTCAAATGCAGTAGATGCAATCCAGAAGCTGAAGACAGTGGCTTCCGTTGGGGATTATAAGGGAGTTCTGGGCGAAACAACTATCCACGTGTCAGTTGACAAGAAGAAAAAAACTATAAAAGTTTCTGACAATGGTATAGGCATGACAAAGGAAGAGTTGGATAAATACCTGAACCAGATCGCATTTTCAAGTGCAAATGATTTCCTCGATAAATATAAAGACCAGACAAGCGCAATTATCGGCCATTTTGGTCTTGGTTTTTACTCTTCGTTCATGGTATCAGATAAAGTTGAAGTAATAACCAAATCATATCAGGATGGGGCTCAGGCTGTTAAATGGAACTGTGATGGCAGTCCGGAGTTTTCCATTGAAGAGGTTGAAAAAGAAAACATAGGAACAGATGTCATTTTATATATTGATAAAGATTCAAAAGAGTTTCTTGAGGAGAGCAGAATTGAACAACTCCTGAAAAAATATTGCAAGTTCCTTCCTGTTGATATTGCATTCGGAAAAGAGAAAGAGTGGAAAGATGGTAAAATGGTTGAAACCGGGAAAGACAAAATTATTAATAACACCAAACCTGCATGGACTCTCAAACCGGCTGACCTTAAAGATGAGGATTACCTGAAGTTTTACCGTGAGTTGTATCCTTCGGGCGATGATCCATTGTTCCATATTCATCTCAATGTTGATTACCCGTTTAAATTGACCGGTATTTTATATTTCCCGAAGATCAAGAGCAACATCGAAATACAGAAGAATAAGATTCAGCTGTATTGCAACCAGGTTTTTGTAACAGATTCTGTGGAAGGCATAGTTCCTGAGTTTCTTACTCTTTTGCATGGGGTTCTTGATTCACCGGATATCCCACTTAATGTCTCAAGAAGTTATCTCCAGAGCGATTCGAATGTGAAGAAGATATCGAGTCATATCACCAAAAAAGTTGCAGGCAGGCTCAGTGAGATATTTAAAAATAACCGGGAAGAGTTTGAGAAAAAATGGGATAATCTGAAGCTGTTCATCGAATATGGTATGATAACCGAAGAGAAGTTCTATGAAAAAGCCTCAAAGTTTGCACTTCTGAAAAACACTGAAGATAAGTACTTTACATTTGAGGAATATGAGAAGATCATAAAGGAAAACCAGACTGACAAAAATAAAACGCTGATATATCTCTATTCAACAAACAAGACAGATCAGTACACATACATCGACAAAGCGAGAAATAAAGGTTATGATGTTTTAATTCTCGATGGCCAGCTGGATGTTCACCTTATTAATCATCTTGAAACAAAATTAAAGGATTCGAGATTTGTGAGGGTTGATTCCGATGTTGTTGACAAGCTTATTCAGAAAGAGGAAACGCGTGAATCTAAATTATCTGTAGAGCAAAAGGATGACCTTAAAAGCGTTTTCAACGTCAGGGTAAAATCAAAAGAGATCTATAATGTTGTTTTTGAAACTCTCGATGAGAATGATGCTCCTGTCATAATTACTCAGTCTGAGTTTATGCGCAGGATGAAGGAGATGTCGCAGACAGGAGGAGGGATGAACTTTTATGGCGAGTTGCCCGATAGTTATAATCTGGTTGTCAATCCAAACCATCAGCTGGTAGTAAAAATTTCTGAAGATCTTCAGACTGAGGCAGGCGCTAAGCTGACTGAAAACAACATGGAGAGAAAGAGATTAAAAGAAGAGATTGACTTCATGGAAAAGGAACATAAGAAGAAAAAAGAGAATGACGTAAGTCAGCTGGAAAAGGATGATCTTGAAAAACTCCGTAAGGAACTCTCTGTTGTTGAAAATGTCAGGAAAGAAGTACTTGAGTCATATGGCACTAACAATAAGGTAGTTAAACAACTTATTGATCTGGCTTTACTTGCAAATAATATGCTGCGTGGGGAAGAGCTTAGTGTATTTGTTAAAAGATCAGTGGAGTTGTTATAAATGGTTATGTAGTCCTAAGTTTTTTTTCTTGCCCTGAGTCCTGTGCCCTGCGTCCTGCGCCGATCAGATCATCCTGGAAATCTCCCCCTTAATATAATCTATCGCCGCCCGTGTCGGCTCCTTTTCGAGCTCCATAATCTTTTCCAGAAGTTGCTTACTAAGCACCATGCCTGATGCATTATCCGGCAGCTTCTCAGCTTCACTGTTGATTATTTTGATCATATTGGAACGGGCATTCCTGACTACTTCCCAGGCTTGCTGGCTCATATAGATCTGTTGTGACAGGTTATGTTCAAATTCGCTCCGGATAGTATTAAGAAGGGTTGAATGCAACTGCGATGCTGTCATGTCCGATGAACTGACTCTTACCAGAAGTGATTCGAGGGAGATCCTTTCCAGAAAAAGAACTATTCTTTCGTAAGCCTGTAGTCTTATGGGAGTTACTGTCCGGCTGTTCTGAAGGATCAGTTCCTGCCTTCTTTTGTCCTGTTCGTTCTTAATCATATTTTTAAGAATAACCCATGCAGTAAAAAAGACTATCAGTGCCGGGATGGTGATTTTCAGAATATCTGCCAGTATTTCCATTGTTCTGAATTATTGGATTAATGTACAAACTTAAGTTTTTCTTTTTTATTTTCAATCATTATAGTTTTTCCCTCTGATCTGCAGATATCAATTTGTCTTCTCATGTTTTGTTTTTCAATTTAACTTCATACATTTGGTTTGGTCCTTTTCGGTTTTTTGTGGTCACTATATAATTAAAAGTATGGAATATCTATCAGACAGAATTAAATCTTTATCAGTTTCGCAGACACTTGCTATGGATCAGAAGAGCAGGGAGTTAAAGGCAAAAGGTATCGATATTATCAGTCTTAGTCTCGGAGAACCTGACTTCAATACTCCCGATTACATCAAAGAAGCAGCAAAGAAAGCTATTGATGACAATTATTCCAAGTACCCTCCGGTACCAGGGTATAATGATCTTCGGGAAGCAATCTCGAAAAAGTTCAAAGAAGAGAATGGTCTCAATTATTCTCCCGATCAGATAATTGTATCAGCCGGAGGAAAGCACTCGCTGATAAACGTAATATTATCAATGATCAATCCGGGTGACGAGGTCATTATCCTGGCACCATATTGGGTGAGTTATTATGATCAGATCATCCTTGCCGGTGGTACGCCTGTAGTTGTGGAGGCGAAGCTTGAAAACGATTTCAAGATCAGACCCGACCAGCTTGAAGCTGCAATAACCAGCAAAACAAGATTAATAACTTTCAATTCTCCTTCGAACCCTACAGGGATGGTTTATGATAGGAATGAAATGGAGAAAATTGCCAGGGTAGTTGAAAAACATGAAGGATTATTCATTATTTCAGATGAGATATATGAACACATAATTTTTTCAGGTGAGCATGTAAGTATGGCTTCTTTTGATTTTATCTACGACAGGGTAATCACTGTTAATGGTGTATCAAAAGGATATGCAATGACAGGGTGGAGGATAGGATATATCGGCGCACCCTTGTGGATTGCAAAGGCATGCAATAAGTTACAGGGACAATTCACCTCCGGTGTCTGTTCCATAGCCCAGCGCGCCGCACTGGCTGCAATCCAGGGCACGGACGATTCACGGAAGATGATGAAAGAGGCATTTCTTCGCCGCCGCGACCTTATCTGTGGCTTGCTAAAAGATGTAAAAGGACTTAAAGTAATAGTACCGCAGGGAGCATTTTATGTGATGCCGGATATTAGTTACTACTTTGGTAAGTCGGATGGAGAAACAAAGATCGGCAATTCAGATGATCTTGCACTCTACCTGCTCGACAAAGCACAGGTTGCAACTGTCGGAGGTGATGCTTTCGGTGCCCCAGACTGTCTGAGAATATCTTATGCAACCTCCGACGATCTTCTGGTTGAAGCTGTAAAGAGAATAAAGGGTGCGCTGGAGCGACTGAAATAATGATCAGTATTTATTGTATGATATAGTCTCCTCAGGAGGTTTTCGCTTTTTCTCCCTGTGATCACTCAGTGAATAACCTATTGTGATTATCAGTTCGACCCGTTTTGATCTGGGAATAACAAGCAGTTTTCTTAACATCTTTTCGTCAAACCAGCCAATAATACAGGAACCTATTCCTTCAGCCCTGGCTTGGAGGCAAATATTTTCCGAAGCAATACCTATATCTATAAGAGAATAATCCTTGTTCTTGATAGTGCTGCCAACCTTCGATGACATGTTCGGTTTTTCTCTTACAACAATTATCTGAACCGGTGCCTGGGCAACGAAGGTATTCATCCCAATCAGTTTGGCTGAAGCAGCCTCGGCAATCTTACTAATCAGCATAGGTTCTGTTACAACTATGAACTTCCACGGTTGTGCATTACAAGCAGAAGGAGCCATCCTGCCGGCTTCAATTATCCTGTCAAGCTTTTCCTTCTCAACCGGTTTATCACTGTATTTCCTGTCGCTCTGCCGGCTGATAATCAGTTCCAGTATTTTTTTTCCGTCAATCATTATTAATAATTATTTGCTAATAGTTCAAAATAACTTTCAGGATGCAGACAAGCGGGGCAATTCTTGAGAGGTTTTGTTCCGAAGTGAATATATCCGCAATTCCTGCAATACCAGAAAACTTTTTCGTCACGTTCGAATACTTTATCTTTCATTACATTCTCAAGCAGCTTTCTGTATCTTTCTTCGTGACCCTTTTCAACTGCAGCAATAGCTTTAAAAGCTGTTGAGATGTTCTTGAACCCCTCTTCTTCGGCAACCTTTGCAAAAGCGGGGTAGAGATCACTCCATTCTTCATGCTCACCTTCTGCAGCAGCAAAAAGATTTTCTTTTGTGGTATCAATTTTACCGGCAGGATATGAAGCAGTTATTTCAACCATTCCGCCTTCAAGAAACTTAAAGAATCTTTTGGCATGTTGTTGCTCCTGCCGGGCAGTCTCAAGAAATATCCCTGAAATCTGTTCATAACCTTCTTCTTTCGCAACCTTTGCTGCAAACTCATACCTGTTCTTCGCCTGCGATTCTCCGGCAAAAGCCTTAAGCAGGTTCTTTTCTGTCTTTGTTCCTTTTAAACTCTTTTCCATATCAGAAAGGTTAAATGAATTTTAATAAATCAAAAAAATAAAAAGGTATAACTCTACGAGATAAATATAGTAAAAATATCTATCTTTATTTTTGAATAAATTCAAAATGAAAGTTTGTTAAACCATAATTAAAAATAAGAAGATGATAATAGTATTATTTTTTCTTGGAATCATATTTCTCGTTCTGTTGATGGCAATCTCGCTTTATAACAGGCTTGTTAAGCTGAGAAATAACAGGGAGCAGGCTTTTGCTGATGTTGATGTTCAACTGAAGCAGAGGCACGATCTGATACCACAACTTGTTGAATCGGTAAAAGGCTACATGGGACATGAGAGGGGCGTGCTTACAGAAATTACCGAAGCGCGGTCTAATGCGATGAAAGTCACTTCAATTAATGACAAAATAGTTGCAGAAAACAGATTGTCGACTGCTCTTGAAGGCTTGAAGGTGTCCGTCGAAGCATATCCTGATCTGAAGGCAAGTCAGAACTTTTTAGATCTTCAGAATGAGATATCTGATATTGAAAACAAGATAGCTGCTGCACGCAGATTCTTTAACTCGGCTACCAAAGAGCTTAATGTTGCTACTGAATTGTTTCCTTCTAACCTGATAGCAACCTTGTTTAACTTTAAGCGCGAACCGTTGTTTGAGCTTGGTGATCAGCGTGCTGCTGCGGAACAACCTCCAAAAATCCAGTTCTGACCTTATGAGGTATTTTGGATTGCAAAACCAGATATGGAAGAATAATACTAATTCGGTATTGATCTTGGTCATGTTTCCGGTTATCTTTTTCGGACTAACATGGCTGTTCTTCTTTTTATCTTCGCTTGGCATGAAGGAACCGAGAACAATCAGCGAGATAAACCATAGTTTTATTATGACTGCTCCTTTTATCATATTTGGCGTAATTATTTGGTTTACAATAGCATGGTTCTCTCATTCATCAATGATTAATGCTGCCACCAATTCAAAACCTCTTGCAAGAAATGAAAATAAAAGGGTCTATAACCTGGTTGAAAACCTCTGTATCTCAACTGGCATGACGATGCCTAAAGTCAATGTTATTGAGGATGATTCTTTAAATGCTTTTGCTAGCGGAATAGATTCAAAAACATTTTCGGTATCTCTTTCAAGGGGAATTATCAATAAACTTAATGATGAAGAGCTTGAAGCAGTTATTGCACATGAACTTACTCATATTAAAAATCGTGATGTCAGATTGCTCATAATCTCAATAGTTTTTGTCGGTATTTTTGCATTTATCTCCGAAACATTACTCAGATCAATGCGGTTCGGGAGGATGGGGAGAGGTAAAAAGGAGGGAGCAGGAATAGTCATTGTTCTCCTGCTTGCACTTGTCGGTTATTTAATTGCATCTCTTTTCAGGTTTGCCTTATCGAGGAAGCGGGAATATCTGGCCGATGCAGGCTCAGCAGAACTTACACGGAGACCACTTGCCCTGGCTTCAGCACTCAGGAAAGTTGCGGCGGACCCGACAATTGAAGCGGTAAAAAGAAAAGATGTGGCCCAGATGTTTATTGAGAACCCTCAGGTAAAAGAGGAAAAATCATCTTTTTCCTTTACTTCGTTATTTGCAACACATCCACCAATCAGTAAACGGATTCAGTTGCTGGAGCAGTTCTAGTTAATACAACCTTTTTGGTTTGCCCGAAGTGGTTAAAAGATCAAATTGATGTTTTATTTTTTTTTCCCAGTTTTATCAGTTTCGACTCTTCCCCCCGGAGGAGTCTTCCTATATTCTTCCTGTGAGTTATTAACAGAGCGACGGCTACGAGAATTGAAAATATCTTAAATACAGGTGAGGGAGTTTCAAATATTAAAAAGAGAAATACCGGGAATGCTACACCAGCGCTCATTGAAGAGACAGATACAATACCAGTAAGTAACAAAACGACAAGAAAAACACCGAAGCAGGATATAGTAAGAAGTGGTTGTAAAGCCAGAAGGACTCCAAATACAGTTGCAACTCCTTTTCCACCCATGAAACCTGCCAGAACAGGAAATATATGTCCGATGATTGCTGTTACTCCGGTCAGGATCTGCAGATCGGTAATCAGTGCGCTGCCCGGCTCAGCCAGATTAAAAAAGACCGGCAGCATAGTAGCCAGCCAGCCTTTAGCGATGTCGATAAGTAAAACAGGTATCCCCGTTTTCCATCCAAGCACCCTTATTACGTTTGTGGTACCAGCATTTCCGCTTCCATGCTGCCTCACATCAATATTGTGAAACAGTTTCCCAATCCATACTGCTGCCGGTATTGATCCGAGAAGATATGCCAATATAAAAACCAATACTGTATTCAGCATATTTATACAATTTGCTAAATAATAAGCAAATTATTTTGCTTTGTTCAAACGGGTCACAAGTCCTTCGTGTTGTTTTTTCATTTCGGCAGGAAGCCTGTTCCCAAATATAGCATAATGATCGTTTATCAGTTCAAGTTCTGCCATCCATTCGTTTTTATCAACCTTTATCAGTTCCGGAATATTCTTAATGACATCATTTAACCCGGTAACATCAATACTTCCTTCCTTTGGAACATAACCGATAGCTGTTTCCATGGCAATATCAGCGCCTTCGGTACGTTCGAATATCCATTTCAGTACACGGACATTGTCTCCATATCCCGGCCAAAGGAATTTTCCTTCGGGATTCTTACGGAACCAGTTAACATTGAATAGTTTTGGGAGTTTGTTTTTATCAGGAGCATTTTCTCCGATTTTTATCCAATGGCCAAAATAGTCTCCCATATGATAACCACAGAAAGGCAACATTGCAAACGGATCGCGACGCACACCGGCTTTAAGTCCTATTGCAGCAGCTGTTACCTCGGAACCTACGATTGACCCCATAAATACTCCATGATTCCAGTCGAAAGCCTGGTAAACAAGAGGCAGAGTGCCTGGTCGGCGTCCTCCAAAAAGTATGGCTGAAATCGGAACTCCTGCAGGATTTTCCCAATCGATGTCAATTACAGGACATTGTTTCGCAGGAGCTGTAAAACGTGCATTTGGGTGAGCTGCAGGTTTGCCGCTGGCTGCATCATATTTTTCGTTTGTCCAGGTAATCGTTCCTGAAGGAATATCATGACCGATTCCTTCCCACCATACATCACCATCTGGGGTTAAACCGGTATTTGTAAAAATCGAATTGTTTTTACACGAAAGCATGGCATTAGGGTTGGTAGCCATCGAAGTGAACGGGGCAACACCAAAAAATCCAGCTTCGGGGTTGATGGCATATAGCCTTCCATCAGCACCAAATTTCATCCAGGCAATATCATCACCTACACATTCGATTTTCCAGCCAGGAATTGTGGGTATTAACATTGCAAGGTTAGTCTTACCGCAAGCACTGGGAAACGCTGCTGCAAAATATTTCTTAATACCCTTAGGATTAGTAATACCCATAATTAGCATATGCTCAGCCATCCATCCTTGTTTTTTTGCCATGTTAGAGGCAATACGCAAAGCAAAACACTTTTTACCAAGTAGGGCATTCCCGCCATAGCCGCTGCCAAACGACAATATTTCATTTGTCTCGGGGAAATGAGTGATATATTTGCTCTCAATAGGTGCACAGGGCCATTTTTTATCTGTTTCTCCGGGTTGAAGAGGGGCTCCAACTGAATGTATGCACGGTACAAAATCATCGTTGCCCAAAACATCGAGAACAACTTTGCCCATGCGGGTCATAATACGCATATTAACAACCACATACGGAGAATCAGTAATCTGAATACCTATGTGAGCAATTTTTGAACCAAGCGGACCCATGCTGAAAGGAATAACATACATGGTACGACCTTTCATGCTACCCTTAAACATTGAACGAAGAATTTTTTTCATTTCCGTGGGATCGCTCCAGTTGTTGGTCGGGCCGGCATCTTCCTGTTTTTCGGAACAGATAAAAGTACGATTCTCAACACGTGCAACATCACTCGGATCGCTCTGAAAATAATAACTCCCGGGACGTTTATTTTCATTGAGTTTTACAGCCATTCCACTCTTAACCATCAAATCAAGCAACTTTTGATTTTCCTTATCGGAACCATCACACCAATGGATTGAATCAGGCTGACAGAGATCTGCCCATTCCTTTACCCATCCTTTTAATTTCTCATTACTGGTCATACTCATTCTTTTTTTTAATTACATGCTAAAAACCCCTTATCAAATCTGCTAAATATAAGAATACATTTTAAAATGAGAGAAAAAACGAAGTAATAATATATTAATAACAATTTATCTAAACATGCTGAATATTATCTATTATTTTACATAAGTTTTTTACAAAATGGCTAAAATCTTAAGTAGACAGCTTAAAAAAGAAAAAGGGCATCCGCGAGGGTACCCTTTTATCTTATTATCAAGTATTCTGTTATTTACCAAATTTAATTGAAGCCTGAGCTGCAGCCAGTCTTGCGATTGGCACTCTGAAAGGAGAACAGCTTACATATGTTAAGCCAGCCTTGAAACAGAATTCCACAGAAGCAGGATCACCGCCCTGTTCACCGCATATACCAACTTTAAGATCCGGCCTGGTAGCACGACCTTTTTCAACCGACATTTTTATCAGTTGTCCAACACCATCCTGATCAATTGTCTGGAATGGGTCAGCAGCTAAAATCTTTTTGTCAAGATAATCGTGAAGAAATCCACCGGTATCATCACGGCTGAAACCGAAGGTCATCTGTGTTAAGTCGTTGGTGCCGAAAGAGAAGAATTCTGCACTTTTTGCCATCCGGTCAGAGAGAAGACAAGCACGTGGTATCTCAATCATTGTACCATACTTGTACTTAATCGCTTTCACATTAAATTTTTTGCAGACCTCCTCATATACCTTATCAACAACTTTTTTAGTATTGTCAAGTTCGGCAACATCGCAGGTAACAGGAACCATTATCTCAGGATGAGGTTTCTTTCCTTCATTTATGAGTTCTAATGAAGACTCAAATATTGCACGTATCTGCATCTCAGATATCTCAGGAAATGTGATTCCCAGACGGACACCGCGATGACCCATCATCGGGTTTGATTCATGTAAAGCTTCACCTCGTTTTGCAACATCTTCTTTTTTAATACCGAGGGCTTTTGCCAGCTCTTCCTGTTTTTCTTCGCCTTGAGGTACAAACTCATGGAGAGGAGGATCAAGAAGCCTGAATGTGACAGGTAGTCCGTCCATTGCAGCCATTGTGGCTTTCATATCTTTTTTAACATGAGAAAACAGTTCATCAAGGGCTTTACGGCGCTCGGTCTCATTTGCACTGAGGATCATCTTACGAAGAAGGAATAATGGAACCTCTGAACCTTTGCCATAGAACATGTGCTCTGTACGGAAAAGGCCGATACCTTCTGCACCATAATTACGTGCAATAATCGCATCTTCAGGAGTTTCGGCATTGGTACGGACACCCATTTTACGGAACTTGTCAACTATTGTCATGAATTCCTTAAAGCGTGGGTTTTCCGATGCATCCATCAGGGAGATTGCTCCAGTATAAACATTCCCTTTAGTACCGTTAAGGGTAAGAACATCACCTTCTTTAATAATTATATCTGAACCAGTAATTTTAGCTATTTTTTTAGCAGCATCAACATGAAGTGCACCCGCACCAACAATACAGCATTTACCCCATCCGCGTGCAACAAGTGCAGCATGAGATGTCATACCACCGCGTGCAGTAAGGATTCCTTCAGCAGCGCGCATCCCCTCAACATCCTCAGGGTTAGTCTCTTCACGGAGAAGAATAACTTTTTCACCTTTACGGAACCATGCAACAGCATCTTCGGCATTGAAAACAACTTTACCAACTGCCGCTCCCGGTCCTGCAGGTAAACCTTTTACTACCGGCTTAACTTTCTTTTCAGCATTTGGGTCGCAAATAGGATGCAGAAGCTCATCGAGCTGTGTAGGATCGACACGCATAACAGCAATTTTTTCGTCAATCATTTTTTCGTGAAGCATATCCATTGCCATGTTAAGTGCAGCAGTACCTGTTCTTTTACCTGTGCGGCACTGTAACATATAAAGGGTACCCTCTTGTATTGTGAATTCAATATCGAGCATATCGTGGAACGACTTCTCAAGAATATTACGGATATCCCAGAGCTCTTTGTAAGTTCCGGCCATTGCCTCCTGCATACTGTGAAGATGCCTGTTCTGATCATTTTTTGTATCATCATTAAGAGGGCTGGGGGTGCGGATTCCGGCAACAACATCTTCTCCCTGTGCGTTTACAAGCCACTCGCCATAGAAAAGGTTTTCACCTGTTGCAGGGTTACGTGTGAAAGCAACACCTGTTGCGGATGTATCACCCATGTTGCCAAATACCATTGCCTGTACGTTTACAGCTGTACCCCAATCATCAGGAATTCCTTCAATACGGCGGTATGAAGCAGCTTTTTTACCATTCCAGCTTTTGAATACAGCTTTAATACTGCCTTCAAGCTGTTCTTTTGCATCATCAGGGAAAGGTTTTCCAAGAGCATTTTTTACTATTTTCTTAAATTCTTCCGAAAGAACCTTCAGTTCATCCGCAGATATTTCAGTATCTGATTTATATCCTTTTTGTTTTTTAAACTCATTAAGCTTTTCATCAAGTTGCTTACGTATTCCTTTTCCTTCACCAAGATCAATACCTTCGGCTTTCTCCATTACAACGTCGGCATACATCATGATGAGACGACGGTATGAATCCCATACAAAACGCGGGTTGTTGGTCTTCTTCAGGAAACCCGGTATAGTTGCTGAACAAAGACCGATATTGAGAACGGTATCCATCATACCCGGCATCGAACTGCGTGCACCTGAACGGCAGGATACCAATAATGCGTTTTCGGCATCACCATACTTCATATTCATTGCCTCTTCTGTCTTTTTCATTGCTGACCATACTTCAGGCATCAGTTCTGAAGGAAGAGTACAATTGTTCTTATAGTATTCATTGCAAGCTTCTGTAGTGATAGTAAAACCAGCCGGAACAGGTAATCCAAGCAGACACATTTCTGCAAGGTTAGCTCCTTTACCTCCCAGAAGGTTTTTCATATCAGTTTTACCCTCTGCAGTTTTCTTTCCAAAGGAGTAGACTCTTTTAACGTGTGACATAATTTTATTGATTTGAGATAAGTTTAAATTATTGATTTTGCAAAATAAGTCGCAAAGTTAATATTTAAAATTGAATTTCTGAAACCTGCATGATTGATAACTTTTTCAGAAATAGTTTCAATTCAGGAGACTTCCGAAAAAGTCTTTAATGAATATTGTTCATAAAAAACAATTATCATGACCTTGGATGGAACATGATCAGGGTATCGCGCAAAAAGCTCCTGTCAATATGCGTATATATCTCTGTGGTCAGAATAGATTCATGCCCAAGCATCTCCTGAACGGCTCTGAGATCAGCTCCGGCTTCTATCATGTGAGTAGCGAAAGAATGTCTGAAGGTATGAGGACTGATTTTTTTTCTTATTCCGGCTTTAGCTGCAAGATCCTTAATAATTGTGAAGATCATGGCTCTTGTTAATCTGGCTCCCCTGCGGTTAAGAAAAAGGACGTTTTGATCGTGAATTACAGGAAGCCTGTCTCTGTCCTTTTTGTATATATCCATCTCCTTCAGTGCTTTACCATTGACAGGAACCAGTCTCTGTTTATTGCCTTTTCCTGTCACAACAACAAAACCTTCACCATAATGTATATCGGTGAGATGGAGATTTACAAGTTCCGAAACACGCAAACCGCATCCGTAAAGTGTTTCAATAATTGCTTTATTCCTGTGGCCTTCCGGTTTGCTAAGGTCAATTTCATCGATCATCCTGTCAATCTCAATTACAGACAGTACTTCAGGAAGCTTAAGACCGATTCTTGGAGATTCTATCAGTGAGGCAGGATTCTCATCTATTTCACCTTCGATTAGCAGGAACTTGTAGAATGCCCTGATTCCCGAAAGTACTCTTGATTGGGTCCTTGTATTTTTATTGTCAGTGCCATACCAGCCAAGAAATGCTTTCAGGTCGGGATAGGTTACCATGGCAGGTGTAACATCACCTCCGGTTTCGCTGAAGTATCTTTCCAGTTTAGAAACATCATTCAGATAGGCCTCAATACTGTTCTGCGACAATGACTTCTCGAGCCTGAGATATGTTTCAAAATTTCTGAATGATTGCTTCCATCCTAAACTCATTATGCTTTCATTTTTATGCTTCTATCTTTATTTACTTTGTGTGCCTTTCTTTTACACAAAGAAACACAAAGAATCACAACCTTTTAAAGTTAGTCTCTTTAAATATTTTTTAGCTATTTTTACCATTAATTTATAAGGTAACACCGGCACCAATATTTATTGTGGAAATTAATTCAATATCAAATGCAAATTATGATTATTAATGGTCCGAATCTGAATCTTCTTGGCAGGAGGGAACCCGAGAAGTACGGACATTCCTCTTTTGAAGAATACTTTTTAGTACTGAAATCCCGTTATCCTGATATCATTTTTGAATATTTTCAGTCGAATATCGAAGGTGAAATTATTAATGAAATTCAGAAGTCGGGTTTTTCATCAGATGGGATAATCCTTAATGCTGGTGGTTACACTCATACTTCCGTTTCAATTACCGATGCCATTGCAGCAGTAAAAACAGCTGTTATTGAAGTTCACGTAACAAATATTTCAGCACGTGAGGAGTTCCGGCATACCAGCCTTATTGGCAGAAACTGCGCAGGTAGCATTTCGGGTTTTGGGTTGGACAGTTACAGGCTTGCTGTTGAGGCACTTATTTCAATGAATAATTCAAAGAAGAAATAATTTATGGACAGAAAAAGAACAAAGATTGTTGCCACCATTTCCGATAGAAACTGTGAACCAGGATTCATTAAGGAGCTTTATGAGGCTGGCATGGATGTCGTAAGGATTAACTCTGCACATCTTAGCAGTGAAGCTGCGCTTCAGATAATCAAAAATATACGTGAAGTCTCCGACAAAATTGCAATACTAATCGATACTAAGGGACCTGAAATACGGACTACTATTTGTGATTCTCCTATTCAACTTAAAAAGGGAAGTAAGATCAGTATTATAGGGGATCCCGGGAGAAAGAGCTCAAATGATGCAATTTATGTAAGCTACAAGTCATTTGCATCAGATATCCCTGTTGGATCACTGATTATGATGGATGATGGAGAATTGGAATTAAAAGCAGTTAAAAGGAAGGGAAATGAACTCGAATGTATTGTTGAGAACGACGGGATTCTCGGATCAAGAAAAAGTGTTAACATTCCGAGTGTGAAGATCTGCCTGCCTTCCCTGACTGAAAAGGATAAAGTTTTTATTGAAATGGCTGCTAAGAATGAGATTGATTTTATTGCCCATTCATTTGTAAGGTCACGACAGGATGTACTTGATGTTCAAGCTGTTCTTGATTCCTTCAATAGTAGTATTAAAATAATAGCCAAGATAGAAAATCAGGAAGGTGTTGAAAACATAGATGATATAATTGATAATGTATATGGTATTATGGTTGCCAGGGGTGATCTTGCTATTGAGATTCCTTATGAAAAAATTCCGGGTATCCAGAAGATGATAATTACAAAGTGCATAATCACCAGGAAACCCGTTATTGTTGCAACACAAATGCTTCATTCAATGATATCCAACCCCAGGCCGACCAGGGCAGAAGTGAGCGATATCGCCAGCGCTATTTATTCGCAGACCGATGCAATAATGTTAAGCGGGGAAACAGCTAATGGAAAATATCCTGTGGAAGCAGTAAAAACAATGACTAAAGTGGCTCTTGAGGTTGAGAAGAACAAGGAAAAATTTCTTGATATTCCTTACCTTAATGTTACAGGAGAAGTATCTGCATATCTGGCAAAAGTTGCAGTTAAGACTGCCTTCAGGATAGGAGCCAGGGGAATTATTGCCGATACGACCGGTGGAAGGACTATCCGTGACATGGCATCGTACAGGGGCATTAAACTGATCCTGGCACAATGCTATTCAGAATGTACAATGAGAGAACTTGCACTCTCATATGGTGTATATGCCAGTTACCAGGAGAAAAGAAAATCGGTTGATGAGTTTATCCATATTGCCTTAAAAAACCTGGTTAAAACTCATAATCTTAAAAGTGATGATATTATTGTTGTGCTGGCCGGCAATTTTTCCGGCGGATCTGGCTTTTCATTTATCGAGGTTGGTTCGGTACAGTATCTTAAAGATCGTGTGAGCATAAAAGATGATCAATAATTGGTCTGATTTTTGATGGTTTAATCAGGCCTTAAACCGAAGAATAATGTTCAAAACTCTGTTTTTTTCAATATGGCTTTTATTTCATCCGGTACATGTTACCCTGACAAGCATTGATTATGTTCCGGAAATGGACTCTTTCAAAGTATTTGTAAGAATGTATTTCGATGATTTTCTTCGTGATAACAAATTAAATGGCAAGGAGATTCAAAATAAGGATTTTTCAACAGATAATTCCTCATCAAGGAATGTTCTGGAGAAATATCTCGCGGAAAAGGTAATAATAGAAGTAAATGAAAAACAACTTTCAGGGAAATTGCAGGATATTAATCTGGTTGATAATGAGATTAGTATGAATCTGGTGTACAGCACATGGAAAAAGCCAAAAACCATTACTGTGAAAAACCTTATAATGACGGGCCTCTACAGCGACCAATCTAATATGATAATTATAAGGATTAACGATTTTGAAGAAGGAGTAAAACTGACTGCTGATAAAACTGAACAGACTTTTAAAATAAAATAATTTCAAGCGTGAAGAATCTTATAATAAAGAAATTTTTTTTACTGGTTTTAGTATCATTTTATTTTGTTAATCTGAATGCTACTCACAACCGGGCCGGAGAAATTACATATGTCCAGTTATCGGATCTCACTTATGAGATCACCATAACCACTTTTACCTATACCTTAAGCCTCGCAGACAGGCCTACACTCGATGTTGAATGGGGCGATAATACTACCTCTACTGCAAAGAGAATAAGCATATTAACTCTTCCGAACAATTACAGGAGAAATGTTTATAAAATCACCCACACCTATCCGGGTCCGGGAGTTTACCGGATTGTGATGCAGGACCCAAACAGGAACGATGGTGTAAAAAATATTCCAAATTCAGTGAATGTTGTTTTTTCAATTTCAACAATTCTGACAGTTAACCCTGCTATGGGGCGTAACAGTACACCGGTATTACTTAACCCCCCTTATGACAAAGCTGCTTTAGGTTATGTGTTTATTCATAATCCGGCAGCCTACGATCCCGATGGCGATAGTCTTTCCTATAAGCTCACAGTATGCACCCGCGAAGATGGCAAACCTATCGAAAACTACACTCTGCCTCCCGCAACGCACTCAATCAGGGTTGATTCCATCAGTGGAGACCTGATATGGGACACTCCGGCAGAAATCGGAAAATTTAATGTGGCAATGGAGATTCAGGAATGGAGAAATGGCAAAAAAATCGGAGTCGTGGTTCGCGATATGCAGATTGAGGTTTACAGTACAAATAATAAGCCTCCTGTTAACAGCCTGCTATCTGATTATTGCGTTGAAGTAGGTGACACTGTTGATTTCCTTTTCTCAGCAACTGATGTCAATAAAGACAACTTAACTCTCAAAGCTACCTCAGGAGTCTTTAAACTGACCTCTTGTCCAGCTCAGTTTACCAAGGTGGATTCTGTTCCGGGATATGCTTCCTCGAGATTCAGATGGATTCCTTGCCACGAGGTAGTGAGGAATCAACCTTACAACGTAATTTTTAAATCGGATGATTACAATGCCGATGTGAAACTGTCTGATATTGACAATATGAATATTAAGGTGCTTGGCCCGCCTCCTTTAATCATAAATGCTGTGCCTGAAGGTAAAATGATCAGATTAACCTGGTCGGATTATGGAACCACCTTTATAGCAGGATTCAGTATATACAGAAGGGAAGGAGCCAGTACATTCAACCCCGATTCATGCACATCGGGTATACCTTCTTCCACAGGTTTTGTCAAGATAGGATACATTGGCGGCAGTTCAACAACTTCATATTCCGATACCGATAACGGAAAAGGGCTGCAGTTCGGGAAGGAATATACTTACAGAATTGTAGCTGTTTATCCTAATGGAACAGAAAGTAAAGCTTCCAATGAGATTACCTCAACTCTTGTATCCGGAGTCCCCGTAATCAAAAATGTGAGTGTAAGGAATACCGATGCAGTTAAGGGATCAATTTACCTTGCCTGGAAAAAACCTGACAAACTCGATACCATTCCCGCAAATGGCCCGTATGAATACCTGATTTATAGAGCAGATGGAATTGGAGGAACAAACTATCAGCAGATCAGGTCTATACGCACTATCGACCTTAACGACACCATCCTGATTGACACGCTGATCAATACCAAATCAACAGGTTATATCTACAAGATCGAATTATGGAATAATGCATCCGGCAACAGATTTCTTATCGGTGAACCGGGGTACGCATCATCTGTTTTTCTTTCGATCAGCCCCGGCGATAGAAAAGCACGATTTGTCATTAACAGGAATGTACCCTGGATCAATTCCAGGTATGATTTCTTCCGATTGAATGAAGCAACATTGGCCTACGATTCAGTGGGCTCTACAAACCAGTTGACTTTTGTTGATAACGGATTGGAAAATGGTAAGCAATATTTCTATTTTGTGAGGTCGGTGGGTGGTTATCTGGCTGATAATATGCCAAAGAACCTGATTAACTTTTCGCAGATAACCTATACAACACCTGTTGATAATGAACCCCCTTGCCCTCTGCTGGTTAATGTTACCAGCCAATGCGATAGTTTATACAATACTATTTCATGGACGACAGCCGATCCTGTCTGTTTTAATGATGCTGCCGGTTATAAGATCTTTTATAAAAAGACAACTGAGGAAAACATCTCCTTACTCATCACTGTAAATGATAAAAAAATATTTTCATATAAGCACTACACGGGCGACATTATATCGGGATGTTATGCAGTTTCAGCATTCGACTCAAATGGCAATGAGGGTGAAAAATCTGTTATGGTATGTATTGATTCCTGCAACTTTTATGAGATTCCCAATGTTTTTACTCCTAATGGTGATGATATTAATGATAAGCTTGTAGCCAAAACATCCGGACTTGTAGAAAAAATTGATTTCAGGCTTTTTAACAGGAATGGTTTGCTGTTATTCAGGACTGAAGAACCACGAATCGACTGGGATGGAACATATAAGGGAAAAATTGTTTCTCCAGGGGTGTATTTCTATCAATGCGATGTTTATGAAAGACGCATTTCCGGGCTTGAGTTATTCCATCTTTCGGGCTTCGTTCATGTAATTACTGAACAAAATGCGAAGTTAAAGAAAGAGGAGACTAAATGATTTTGAAGGACTATCGAAGATGAAAAAAATATTAACTCTGGTTTGGATACTGATGTGCACCGGTACTGTTTTTGGACAGCAGACAATTGATTATATTCTTAAGGCAAAGGCATATACAGAAACCGGGAAGCCTGAACTTGCAATTAGTTTGCTTACCGGAGCCATCGCAGTAACTAAAGAAAGCAGACTTTTTACTGAAAGAGCTGAAGCAAATATCGTTAAAGGGGATTATTCGGGGGCAATCAGTGATTATAATGAAGCAAATAAAATAACTCCTTCCTCAGGAGAATACGGGCTTTCAAGGATTTATGCCCTCAAGGGTGATGCGGCAACAGCTCTCTATCATCTTGAAATGAACCTTAATTCCTCCTTCAGGAAAAGCGAGAAAGAAATTATGCTCGATCCGGCTTTCGGTCCGGTTGAAAACAGTTCAGAGTGGCGTCAGTTCTGGAAGAAGGAATGGTATAGTATTACAGAAAGAAGTATTTCGGAAATTGAATATTATATCTCAGCAGGAAAGATTGATGAATCTAAAGTTGTTCTTTCTGAACTTAAAAAAAGTTATCAGAGTAATGATGACATTCTTTATGCAGAGGCATTAATCAACCTTTCATCGGGAAAATATGCAGAAGTTATAAAGACTATCTCCGGATTAACAGCTTTAAATCCTGAAAATGAAAAATTTTTGCGGATTCTTGCAAAAGCTCAGACTGGTGCATCCAACCCGGCCGGAGCATCTGTAACTTATACACAAATTCTCAGTTTAGATATTGCTGATGCTGATCTGTTAATTCTCAGAGCAAATTGTTACAAAAAAACAGGAGAAACTGATAAGGCGCTGACTGATATTGGAAAATACCTTGAAATTTATCCCGAAAACAGAGCCGCCGTTAGCTTAGCCGGAAAACTGGAAGCAGAATCAGGTGACAATCTTAAAGCGTTGGAATATTTCTCAAAGAACCTGAAACTTCATCCCAATGACCCTGAGTGCTATATTGATAGGGCGAACTCATATTTTGTTTCAAAGTCGTGGGATTGGGCTATAAAAGACTACAGCATGTCGTTGGATCTAAAACCCGAAAATTCGGACATCTGGCTGAATAAGGGTATAGCCTTGCTTAATTCGGGAAGGGTGGACGATGCCTGTCACGATTTCAGAAAATCAATGAGTCTGGGAAATAGACGGGCCTCAGACTATATAAGCAGGAATTGCATTAAATAAAGCGTTCCGCGTTTTTCGTTTCGCATTTCTACTCCTTACTTTTATCTTTTTCCTTTTGTCTTTTGTCTTTTTCCTTTTTCCTTTTTCCTTTTTCCTTTTTCCTTTTGTCTTTTGTCTTTTTACCTGATATGTTTACGTATCCTTTCGAACAGGTCGTGAGGGTTAAATGGCTTAAGGACGTAATCATTAATGTTCAGGTCTTCAGTTTCTTCATAGCTCTCTGACATAATAGCTGCCGTAAGGGCAACTATGGGAATGTTCCTGATTTTAGGGTTTTCTGAATTTCTGATGATCCTGGTAGCTTCAATACCATCCATAATTGGCATATGTAAATCCATCAGGATGAGATCAAAATCTTCTCTTTCAAGTATATCAAGAGCTAATTGTCCGTTTTCGGCATGAGTGACAGTTATTCCCCAGCCAATCAGGAATTTATTGGCGACAAAAAAGTTTATTTTATTATCTTCAGCAACAAGGATCCTTTTACCTTCAAGTCCGGTATAATCTTCAGGAGATTCAGCAGTTTGCGTCTGACTGCCCTTTTCCGGAACACCTAATGATATGACAAACCGGAAAGTTGACCCTTTCTTAGGTTCGCTTTCAACTGTGATAGTTCCTCCCTGCAGTTCAATCAATTTTTTGCAGATTGCTAATCCCAGTCCTGTACCGCCGAAGCGCCTTGTTGTATCTGGTGAAGCCTGTGCAAACCTGTCAAATATTAAAGAGTGCCTGTTTTTTGGAATGCCTATTCCTGTATCGGTTACCGTGAATTCGATTTTCGACTGATTACCAGTTCGTTCTAATTCTTTAATAAGTACCGTAATGCTTCCCTGATTAGTGAATTTCAGCGCATTAGAAAGGAGGTTAGAGAGAATCTGATTGAGTCTGGTAGGATCGCCGATAACCTCATCAGGAAGATTACTTGCTTTTATGATATCAAAACTGAGATGTTTTGCTTTTGACCTGAATGAATATGATCTCATTATCTCCTCGAGAAAGTAGCTGAGGTTAAATTGCGTTTGTTCAAAAACAGTTTTGCCAGATTCCATTTTATTGTAATCGAGAACATCATTTACGAGGGTAAGAAGATGTTTACCCGAGGACTTCAGGGTTTTGATATAGTCCTTCTGGTCTTCACGGGGATTCCCCTGTATCAAGAGGTTGGTTATACCGATCACTTCATTAAGAGGGGTTCTTATTTCGTGACTCATTGTTGACATGAACAACTGTTTCGTCAGCGCTGATTCTTCAGCTTTCTGGGTGGCAAGGATGAGGTTGTCGAGTATCATTCTGCGCTGAATGACTATTGCAATCTGATTTGCAATAAAATCCATTAAACTAAGATCATCCTGCGAAAACTTATTCTCATCATGATAATCCTGAAGACACATCACGCCGATTATGTCACTTTCAATTTTCAATGGAACACCTATCCAAACTTTGCAGGGTGTGCCAACAAGGTCTATATCCCCTGCCTCATCAAGTATTTTCAGGTCATTTTCCTTGAGCAGAACTGACTTGTTTTGTTTAATTACCCAACCAGTAATGGTCTTCGAGATAGGGATCTCATAAAAACTGTCTTTTTCATCAGCAAAAAATGGCAGAGAGAGCGTTTCAGATGTCTTATCGTAAAGAGCTATGAAAAAATTGTTCGTATCCCAGATCTTACTTAACTCGTGTACAATTATCGGACAGATTTCTTTAATGTCATATTGTTTCAGGGCAGCAGTTGAAATATTAAATTGTATCTCCTGAAGAAGCTGATTTTTCCTTTCGGTAGTTATATCCCTGTAAATGCCAAGATATGCAACGATTTCATTATTAATGACGATTGAGGCAGCAACAAGAGAAACGTGTATCTTATTACCGAATTTATCTTTTCTTAATGTTTGTCTTACCTCCTTGTTATTCATTGAAGCAAGACTATCTATTCTTATGGCTTCTTCTTTAAGATCATCCGGAACAACAAGATCATTAATATTATTATTAACCGCTTCTTCTGAAGTGAAGCCAAAGAGATTTGTGAACTCTCTGTTGATCATAGAAATTATGCCGGATGTGCTTGTAATAACAATAGCTGCAGGGATGGAATTATATAGGTGTTCGAAAAATACTTTTTCCCTTTTTTCATCCGATACACTTCCCTGACTCTCTTTAAAATCTATCATTCTGGTGTTTACAATTTCATTTAAAAGTAGCAAATAATACTGTAATTCCGGTATGTATTTTAATAATTTTTCGTTTCAGTTTAAGTTTTATTCTTTTTAACTTTTTCGTTGTAATATTTACAGAAATCAGTCAGGCCGCACTTGCTGCAAAGAGGATTTCTGGCTTTGCAGACATATCGTCCGTGAAGTATCAGCCAATGATGGGCCAGATGAATCAATTCCGGGGGTATATGATTTGAAAGCTGGATCTCAACAATGAGCGGGGTCTTTGCATTTTTGACGAGACCAATCCTGTTTGATACCCTGAAAACATGAGTATCAACTGCCATTACCGGTTTTCTGAAGACCACCGAAGCTACAACATTTGCAGTCTTTCTTCCCACTCCCGGCAACCGTTGCAATAACAGAGGCTCTGAAGGTACTTTACCTCCAAATTCAGTTACCAGCATTCTCGACATACCTGAAAGATGTTTTGCCTTGTTATTTGGATATGAACATGACTTGATATATTCAAAAATCTCTTCCGGTTCAGCTTTAGACATCGATTCAGCATCGGGATATTTTTCCAGCAACGCAGGAGTTATCATATTGACTCTCTTGTCAGTACATTGTGCTGATAGAATTACAGCCACTATAAGCTCAAAAGGATCCTGGTAAGTAAGTTCTGTTTCTGCAACAGGGCGGTTGATGAGAAAAAACTCTATAGTCAGCTTAAATCTTTCCTTAATGGTCATCGGGATCAAAATATTATAGTGTGAGTAAGGTAACACTTTTTATCTTTGCACGATACTGATTATTTATGATAAGTTACCTCCAGGCTGACAATATAGCCAGACGAATCGGAGATCATCTTCTTTTCGAAAATATAAGTCTTAACGTCAACAAGGATGACAAGATTGCCCTCATTGCTGTCAATGGAGCCGGAAAATCATCTTTACTGGATATACTTGCCGGCAGGGAGAATCCTGATGGAGGTTCACTCAGCATCAAGCGCGATTTGCGGATAGCATATCTTCAGCAGTTACCTCTGCTGAATGAATCAAACAGAATAATTGATGAACTTTTCTGTACAGATAGTGAGCTTGTAAGAGTTATAAGAGAATATGAAAAATGTCTCCTTTCAGGTACCCCTGAAATGCTCCAGGTGATGATCCAGAGTATGGATGATCATAAAGCCTGGGATTATGAAGTTGCTGTAAAGCAGATTCTTTTTAAACTTAAACTCACCGATCTTAATGCTGTTATCGGGACACTTTCAGGTGGACAGAAGAAAAGAGTTGCTCTTGCAAAAGTACTTGTGGAAGATTCTGACCTAATAATACTTGATGAACCGACTAACCATCTTGACCTTGATATGATCGAATGGCTTGAAGAGTATCTTATCAAGTCGAAAAAAACTCTTATGATGGTTACACACGACAGATATTTTCTTGACAGGGTCTGTAATGTTATATTGGAGCTGGCTGATAATGAACTTTACAGGTATGAGGGGAATTATGAATATTTCCTTGAAAAAAAGCAAAGCAGGGAGTATTCGGCGAAGATGAATACCGAGAAAGCACAAAACCTTCTGAAGACCGAACTCGAATGGATGAGACGGATGCCAAAAGCACGTCGGCATAAAGCCAAATCGAGGATTGAGTCGTTTTATGATCTTAAAGAAAAGGCAGCAAACAGACCTGATGAAAAAAGCATAAACATTAATGTCAACATTTCAAGGATGGGGAGTAAAATCCTTGAATTAAAAAATATCTGTAAAGCATATGGAGATAAAGTCGTGATCAACGACTTTACATATCTCTTCAACAGGTTTGAAAAAGCCGGACTTATCGGCCGTAACGGTACAGGTAAAACCACTCTGCTGAATATTATTACCGGACTAACTGAACCCGATACAGGAACTGTTGACAGGGGAGAAACCATCGTCTTTGGCTATTACATGCAGCAGGGTATTGAATTTGATGAAGATATGACTGTGATTGATGCCGTAAAAAATATTGCTGAAAGAGTAATGGTCAGCGATGGTACTGTCCTGTCAATAACCCAGTTCATGAACTATTTTCTGTTCCCTCCCGAAAAACAGTATACTTTGATCAGAAAATTGTCCGGCGGTGAAAAAAGACGTCTTTACCTGCTGACTGTTCTCATGAAGAATCCAAATTTTCTTATTCTCGATGAGCCAACTAACGATCTTGATATCCTTACACTTAATGTCCTCGAAGAATACCTGGCAGGTTTTATGGGCTGTGTTATTGTGGTCTCGCACGACAGATATTTCATGGATAAGGTTGTTGATCATATTTTCGAAAATAAAGGAGATGGTGTTATCAAGGATTTTCCCGGAAACTACACTCAGCTCAGAGATAAGCAGCAGGAGACAGAAAGGCGGGTACCCGCTGGTAAAGCTTCAAAAATTTCAGATTCAGATTTTGCTGCAGATAATTCAGGTAAAAAGGAAAAAAAGCAGGGTCTGACATTTAAAGAAAAACGGGAATTTGAAGCCTTGTCAATTGAGATACAAAGCCTTGAGTCGGAAAAGAACCTTATCGAAAATGAAATGAGTCAGGGTTTATTAAATCCGGAGGATTTATATTCAAAGTCAAAAAGGCATGGGGAAATAATGAAGATATTGGATGACAAGGAGATGAGATGGCTTGAATTAAGCGAAAAATGATTTTAAGTTTCAATTTCACGGACATTGATGCTGAATTTGGCATAGATTTTTTACCTTTAACAAACAATAGTTTACTCAATTGGGAAAAATAATTATTAATACCCCGGGGGCCCACTCTGAAATACTGATAGGGGAGAATTGGCAATCTGTGATCAGGCTACTTCCGGAAAATGGGGTAGTAATTATTACCGACGATAATGTCCGGCGTCTGTATGGTGACAGATTCCCTAAGGTTCCTTTGTTCGCAGTACCACCGGGCGAAGGAAGTAAAAAACTGGAAGTTATTGAACGTCTTGCTGAAAAACTCCTTGAAGCAGGAATCGATCGCACAGGTTTTGTACTTGCTATAGGAGGAGGAGTGGTTTGTGATTTAGCAGGTTTCCTTGCTTCAATTTATATGAGGGGTATCAGATGCGGATACGTTTCAACAAGTTTATTATCGCAGGTTGATGCCAGCACAGGCGGAAAAAATGGTGTTAACCTGAAGGGTACAAAAAATATGCTGGGGAATATCAGACAACCTGAGTTCGTGATCTGTGATCCGTCCATGCTGCTTTCCCTTTCTGAAGAGGAGTACTTATCAGGTTTGGCTGAGTTAATTAAAACAGCTATTATAGGAGATAAGGATTTATTTGATCTTATTGAACGGAGTCACAAGGAAATTATGGATAGGAATTGTGACCTGCTGACTGTTCTTGTAACTAAATCAGTTACTTTTAAAGCATTAGTGGTATCAGAAGATGAAAAGGAAACTGGACTGAGGCGCATTCTTAATTTCGGACATACTTACGGGCATGCCGTTGAGATGCAAAAATCTGTAAAACATGGCTTTGCTGTTGCATCGGGGATGGAACTGGCAACAGATTTCTCATTTGAAAAAGGATTCATCAGCTCCGGTGAAAGGGATAAGATCGTTAACCTGCTGAACAGATTTGGTTTACTTGAAACACACAATATTCCTGATGATCAGATTGATCAGCTTATCCTTCATGATAAAAAGAAAACCGGCACCGATATTCATTTTGTTTTTACAGAAGGTATCGGAAAAGCAATTGTTAAAACAGTATCTGTCGGTGAGGTAATAGGTTTTTATAAAAGATTCAGAGATAAAAAATAAAATTATGAATTCTTTCGGAGTTATTTTCAGAGTTTCTCTATTTGGAGAATCGCATGGTCCGATAATAGGTGTGATCATAGATGGGTGCCCTCCCGGTTTAGCTGTGAAACCAGATGATTTTATAGCGGATATTAAAAGACGGCAGAGTGGGAGCAAAGGCACTACCAAACGTCAGGAGCCGGACCAGACTGAAATACTCAGCGGAGTTTTCGACGGAGTAACAACAGGTGCTCCCATTACTTTAATCACTAAAAATAGTGATAAGATCTCATCTGATTATGATGAATTTAAACATGTTCCCCGACCCGGTCATGCCGATTTTGTTTCACAGATGAAACATTCCGGTTTTTCAGATATGCGCGGCAGCGGTCATTTTTCGGGAAGGATAACCTGGGGGCTGGTTGCTGCCGGAGTTATTGCAAAAAAGATAGCCGGGTCAACTGAAATATCAGCAAAGCTTATTTCTGCAGGGGGTTCTGATAATATTGAGAATGCAGTTAATGACGCGATAGCATCAAATGATACTATCGGAGGCATCGTTGAATGCAGGGTGAAAAACCCCCCACTGGCAATCGGTGAGCCATTTTTCTACTCATTCGAATCTGCTGTAAGTCACATAATCTTTTCAATACCTGCTATAAAGGGGATTGAATTTGGGGCAGGATTTGCTGCAGCTTCAATGCGAGGCTCAGTACATAACGATCCATTTATTAATAGTAAAGGAAAGACAGCTACAAATAATGCCGGAGGGATTAACGGCGGTATTACCAATGGAAACGAAATTATTTTCAGAGTTGTTGTCAAGCCAACCTCGTCAACAGGTGTCGACCAAACGACCTTTAATTTTAGTGAGGGCAGGATGACGACTCTTAAAGTAAAGGGAAGGCATGATACCTGTATTGCTTTAAGGATGCCGGTAATAGTTGAGGCTGCAACGGCAATTGCCATGGCCGACCTTATCCTGATTGACAGGGGTATTCATAGAACCCGGAAGATTTAACCTGTGCCGGAATCCGCAGATCGCATTGTGAAAGTCGCAGGTTAGATTATGAAACCCGCAGGTCGCATTATGAAAGTCGCAGGTTGGATTATGAAACCCGCAGGTTGCATTGTGAAAGTCGCAGGTTGGATTATGAAACCCGCAGGTCATTATTTGAAAGACGCAGGTCGCATCGTAAACGCGGCAGGTCGATAATTTATACTTTCAACTCATGTTTATAAAACTTTATTAAACAATCATGAATTTTTTCATGGTGATTGTGATATTTTGTCTGCTGCCCAAGCATCTATTCGTTTTCGTTTGGTACAATTTTTGTTTAACAATATTCTGAAAACCCTTCTACTATGAAAACAATAAAATTTCTTTCTTTGATAATTATAGCAGTATCGTTTACCAGCTGCGAGATATCATTGACTACTAACACGAACAACTGTGAGGAAGGAGATTTTGTTTCCCCAAAGACGGACTCAAAAATTATATTCATTTCACGCCGTATCGAGAATAGTGCGGACTGGAATTTATTTACAATGAATATTGATGGTTCTCAACAGTTAAAACTTACTGACTTAACTGTCCGATGTGAAAAAGTTGTTGTTTCAAACTCTGGCCAAACCGTTTTATTCGTTCATTATTCTGATGATAATTTCTATGAACTATATTCAATAAATATTGACGGTACCAATCTAACTCTAATCGACAGGGCGAAAAGATATTGTGGTTCACCTGATTGGTCAATGGATGATTCAAAAATTATCTATTCAAAAAGCAGAAATGAATCAACCGATGATAGAGACTTAATTCTATTTGATGTTAGTACCAAAAATAAACAAACCCTGACCGAAACTGACAATAACCTTTGCGGCAAATTCTCAAAAGATAATACGATTGCTTTTTGGCGACAAACGAATTTCTTAAATGATATCTTTTTAATGGATCTTGATGGTTCAAATAAGCAAAAAATTATACTAAATGCAAGTTGTCCTGTTTGGTCTCCCGGTGGTAAAAGAATTGCTTATATATCGAAGGGGGAAATGAACAGTCCTCAAATATTTATCTCCAGCTATGATGGTAGTAATTCCAAGCAATTAACAAGTACATATCTTCTTTCTTGGGATTCTGGTTTTCCAAATTTTGGTAATTATAATCCACAATGGACACCAGATGGGAAAAAAATTGTTTATGAATCATATATTAATGATGGCCTGCCGGAAGTATATATCATGAATTGTGATGGCACTAATCAGACTAGACTTACCAATACTGATAGGAGAAATGAGAATCCTGTTGTCTCAGCAGATGGGAACTTTATAATATTCTCATCAAACCGTGACTTGAGTTACAGTTTTGACATTTTTGTAATGGGTATTGATGGTAAAAATCAAAATCTTTTATCAAAATATGTTGGGGATGATAGTTTCCCAGTTATCGTGACTAAATAATCAAGACGGTTTTATATCTCAATTTCTTCAAGTCGAGGACAATTTAAAAAACGCACTATAATAAAGAGGACTTCATTTGGCATGGAGTGCCAAATATGAAGTCCCCCATTGCACTAGATCCCAGGCACCGGCCTTTTTCTATGCACTTAAACTGACCGACAAATTCCCAACATTTCGATTGGAAATAAAAAATAAAGTTGTACATTCGGACAACATTTACTATCTTTGCAACGTATGAGCAATGAGAAAATAAGAACAATGTTTTTGTATAAGGACTACTTTACTGACTTATACAACAAGCAGAATCAGAAAGTAAAAAATAAAATCATTTGGACCTTTAAACTCATTGAAACAATACAACAAGTGCCGGAAGATTATTTAAAACACTTGAAAGGCACGGACGGACTTTATGAAATAAGAGTTCAACTTGGAAGTGACATTTTTCGGATATTTTGCTTCTTTGATGAAGGGAAACTAATTGTATTAGCAAACGGATTTCAAAAGAAGACCCAAAAGACACCTAAGTCCGAAATTGAAAAGGCACTTAATATTAAAAGAGAATATGAAACAGAACAGTAATTTAAAATCTCTCGAACAGTTTGTGGACGAACAATACGGGGAAAAAGGAACTGTTAAACGAGACAAGTTTGAGAAAGGCTATGAAGCATTCAAACTTGGCTTTCTTCTTCAACAAGCCAGACTTGAAAAAGGGCTGACACAAGAAGAACTTGCCGAGAAATGCGGAACTAACAAAGGTTACATTTCTAAAATCGAGAACAACATAAAGGAAGTTCGCATTTCGACTCTTCAAAAAATTGTTGAACTTGGTCTGGGTGGACACTTAGAATTTTCAATCAAACTCAAATAACCTCGACGGCAGTAAGAAAAACCGCATATAAATCACCTACCCGTAAGCAGGGTTTTCTTGCACGCTTCGCATTGTCATGATTTGATTATCAAAACTTTTTTTGTCGATTTGGTTATCCTGAACCTGTTGTCAATTCTATCACCAATGATCCAGACAATTTTCCCGTCGGATTCCAGGATAAGTTTATTTTCCTTATCAAACATTGAATATTTGTTGTCGATAAAATAGTCGCTAAGCTTTTTCTTCTGTTTCATTCCCAGCGGGTAGAAATAATCCCCGGCTTTCCATTTTCTGATTATCAGGGGGAATGATACCTTTTCAGAATCAATACAGGCAATAAAAGGATCTGAGGGGATTTCAAACTTGCCGGTAATATTGATATACCCTGCTGAAGCTATCTCAGGAACCTTTCGAAACCCAGTGATGTTTCTGATGCTATAGAAAGTTTCATTTCCAACATCTTCATGGGATACAATTATCTCTTTCCGGTTTTTAATTATCCTGTGGGTACCGGTAAAGAGCTGACCTCCGGTTTTTCCTTCAATTACTTTAATCAGATCATTTAATTGTACATTATTTATACCGAATGGTTTAAACAGTTCAAACAAAACAGTTTTATTATGCAAATGTGATTTTAACAGGCTGATATTAAAAGTGATGAATTCCCCTTTCTGTTCTGATACCATTTCCCGTAACCCGGAAATATATTCTGATACAATTTCATTTATGCCTGTGAATTTTTCGGCAGTCTCATTCAGAGTTGATTCAATAGAAGGATTTATCTCTTTAAGAACCGGAATCACAAGATGCCTTATTTTATTCCTGGTATATTTTGTATCTGCATTTGATCTGTCTTCACGAAAGATGATCCGATGCTGATTGCAATAACCTGTAATATCCTGGCGTGTAGCAAATAGCAATGGTCGAATGATTCTGTTGCTGGCAGGTCTCATTCCTGTAAGTCCTGTTAAACCTGTTCCTCTTGTGAGATTAATTATCAGAGTTTCAATGTTGTCGTTAAGGTTATGGGCAACTGCAATTGTATTGTACCTGTTCTCTTTCCTGATATCTTCGAACCATGTGTATCTCAATTCCCTTGCAGCCATCTGAACAGATAATCCGTTTTTTTTTGCATAAGCTTTTGTCTCAAACCGGGTTGAGTAGAAAGGGATATTGTGTTCAGATGCAAATTGTCTTACCATCTCCTCATCCTTATCAGACTCCACGGCTCTCAAAGAGAAATTGCAATGGGCTATACCAGTTTTATAACCCAATTGGAGAAACAGGTGAGTCATAACCATTGAATCGATACCACCACTGACTGCGAGTAATATTCTGTCACCCGGCTTTATCAGGTTGTTTTCAGCAATAAACTTTTTGAACTCATTAAGCATATCCTTATAATAGTTTTGTTCATTATCTGTATGGAATTATTGAAGGGGGTCCGGAATCGAAATTATTTGGTCTGAGAAGTTGTTCTCCTGTCATTGTCAGGTGATTAATTTTTGAATTTAAGGGGTGATTTGGAAAGAAACCAAGTCTTATCTGGAATGTATTAAATACGAGGTTATCATTTCTGATCCTGAAACCCATTCCAATACCTGAAAGAGTATTACCATTTCCAATTATCTCATTTGTACCCGAAAGTAAAGAAAAATCAGCAAATCCAAAAAAAGCAATTCTGAAGCCATATAAGTTTACATGACTGAAAAACACCGATTCAAGACTAACTGATAACCTTTGTTTTCCGCTTACAGAGTCATTTTTAAAACCTGAAAAACCATTATCAGTGCTAAATTTAAGGAATTCATCTGTATATCTGTCAAATCCTCTTGTATAGTCAATATAAACAAAATTCCGGATCATATTATTTCCAACAATTATAAGGTTGGAAAAATATTTCATACTTAGTGATAAAAGTCCCTGTTCTGTCTGGTCACCTTTCAAATAAGTGGCAAGTCCTGCAGATGTGTAGAAATAACCAAGACTTTTGCTTGATTTACCCAGTGCAATTTCTGCTCCAAGGTATGTTCTTTGTTTAAATTCATTAAATTCTCTTCCAACGGTAATCCTGAATAACCCGCCATACGGAATATCTTCAGTACGGCCATAACCATAGATAAGATTTGTTTTGTAGTACTTCTGAATTGAAAAGGCCGCCGAACCGAGGTACATCCTGTATTTCTGGAGGTAATGGTAAGATTCAGGAAGAATTAATGGCCGGTCAAATACATTATTATTTGTATAACGTGCCCCGATGATGATTCTTGAAACTCTTTCCCTATTAATCAGAAATGACCTTGAGAGCCAGTAATCCTGTAAATTGTATTTAAGCGGCTCCGGAACAGGAAGGGTGTCAAGATCTTCAGTAGTGTACATTTGCCTGACAGAAATTCCACCCGCATATTTTGTAGTTGAACTGACAAACTTACGGCTAAGGCTGAATCCATAGGTTTTCTCTCCCAGTCCATCTAAGTAATAAAGATTCAGGTTAAGGAAAGATTTCCGGATATTATCGACTGTATAGTGAACTCCAAATCCTGGTGAATTCGCTGCTTTGGCATCAAAAGGCATCTCAAGTCCAAATTCATGGCCCATACCGAAGATATTTTTTTCAAAGATTGATACAGAACCTTTTTTGAGCCCCTTGTAGCTATAATCACCGCCCAAAGAATAAACATCTTTTGTAAGGACCACAATATCAGCCTCATCGTCAGACACCGGAACAACTATAATCCTTGCATCATCTATGTATGAGAGTTGCCTTAATATTCTCTCGTTATCGCTGAGTGTCAATGGAGAAATTGTATCACCTACCGCAAACAGAAGGTTTTTTCTTATAATGCTTTCATTAGTATTGACATGTGTCTTATTTAAAAGATTCTCAATTTTATTTGTACTATTTGATGTCGGATTATTAATATTTACCCCGAAGACATTTAGTCTTTGTACGTCAATTTTTCGGATCTTTTTACCGGAATAATTAATATAGCTGGCATCACTTGTCCCTGTGATCTGTTTTTTGACGATTGTGTCGGGAGAAACAATAATAAAGTCATATAGCTTTTTGGTTAGCCGGTTCTTTGAAGCTCTCACTTTCAGGGAGTCGAAGAACACAAGGTTTTTATCTTTCCTTATTATGGTGTCGTTTTCTGACCGGTTTTGAGGATATGCAAGATTACAAAAAAACAGAAGTGCCACAAAAATCAAAGTACTGAACGATCTCCTGTATTTTTTTTGAATGTTGCACATCAGGTTTCTCGCGGATTGCTGGTCAATACATCATCAGAATTAAACTGGAATCCAAGACGTTTACCGGTCATCACCCTTGAATGCTGGATTTTTGCTTCTGCCTGACCTACTGTGGCAATTTTTACGATATCGTATGGTGGTACGAGAAGATCAAATTCCAGGGCATATTGAATTGCAGAGGAGATAATCAGTTGTAATGATTGTTTGCTTATCTCTTCACTTCCATAATTCGTAAACAACATTCCCATCTGTCTTTTCCCTTCAACAAAATACTGTTTCTCATGGTTGATAAAGATTCTGGCTATAAGATATCCAAGATCATCAAACCGGGAATACCTGAATGAATCGGCGAGAAAATTGTATATATTGATAATACCGGAATATGCATTGTTCTTATTTTTCTGGATATATGCAGTTTTCCAGGCAGGATGATCCCTGTCGAACTGAAAAATGTTTGAATGCATGCTGAAAAGCAATATGTCACCGGCTACCTTTATCTGCGCATCAAAATTACTCCTGTCGGTATATTCCAGTCTTATTCTGGAATCTGCCCCACCTAAACTTGTGTTTATCTCTTTCGATAAATTTTTAAGAACATCCTTTACGATACAGAATGATTCAAGTGTGTTATCATAAACCTTTTGTTTAAGCAGGGATTTCTCTTTCAGAGTTCCAATTATTTCCAGTTTTTTTTCATTCTGATCGGACATGATAAGAGCTTTATTAAAATGAGATATTGGCGTCTAAAATACTAATTATTAATAGGATCTTGCAAAGAGAACCCTCCTTTTTGAAGGTTTTCCTGAATAGATACATTTGCCATCCTCTTCCGGACTGTCGAAAGGAATACATCTTATTGTAGCTTTTGACTCCTCTTTTATTTTCTCCTCGGTCTCCTTTGTACCATCCCAGTGAGCCATAATAAAACCACCCTGATTATCAAGAATTTTCAGAAAATCATCCCATTTATCAACATAAAAAGTATTTTCTTTTCTGAAATTCAGTGCCTTATTAAAAATGTTAGCCTGAATATCTTCAAGGAGTTTTGGGATATGCTCATTTACTTTATCAATAGGAATTGTCTCCTTTGTGAGGTTATCCCGTCGGGCAACTTCAACTGTTTTGTTTTCAAGGTCGCGTGGTCCGATAGCAAGACGTACAGGAACTCCTTTTAGCTCATAATCAGCAAATTTCCATCCCGGTTTATTATTGTCCCTGTCATCATATTTCACCGATATCCCCAATGCCTCCAGTCCTGCTTTGATTTTATTTGCTGTCTCAGATAAAGTAGCGAGTTGTTCTATGTTTTTATAAATCGGAATTATTACAACCTGAATAGGAGCAAGTTTAGGAGGTAGTACCAGTCCGTGGTTATCGGCATGGCCCATAATAATTGCACCCATGAGCCTTGTTGACACACCCCATGATGTAGCCCATACATAATCAAGCTTCCCGGTCCTATCAGTAAACTGAACATCAAAAGCTTTTGCAAAATTTTGTCCCAGAAAATGACTGGTACCGCACTGTAAAGCCTTACCATCCTGCATAAGAGCTTCGATGGCAAAAGTGTCGAGTGCTCCTGCAAAACGCTCGGTTTCACTCTTATAGCCTTTTATTACAGGAAGAGCCATAGAGTTTTCGGCAAAGCCTGCGTAAACATTGATCATCTTTTCAGTCTCTTCAATAGCCTCCTCGCGCGTTGCATGAGCAGTATGACCCTCCTGCCACAGGAATTCAGTAGTTCTGAGGAACAGCCTTGTCCGCATTTCCCATCTCACAACATTTGCCCACTGATTTATCAGAATAGGCAGATCGCGGTACGATTGAATCCAGTTTTTGTAAGAATGCCAGATTATTGTTTCAGAGGTAGGTCGGATGATGAGTTCCTCCTCAAGCTTAGCTGTAGGATCAACAACAATTCCTTTTCCATTCTCATCATTCTTGAGGCGGTAATGAGTAACAACTGCACATTCTTTTGCAAATCCCTCAACATGTGCAGCCTCTTTACTGAAGAAAGATTTTGGAATGAATAATGGAAAATATGCGTTAACATGCCCGGTTGCTTTGAATAGTCTGTCGAGTTCAGCCTGTATTTTTTCCCAGATGGCATACCCGTAAGGTTTGATTACCATGCATCCTCTGACTGCTGAATTTTCAGCCAGATCGGCCTTTATAACCAGGTCATTATACCATTGTGAATAATTCTCCTCCCTGTTAGTTAAAAACTTCGCCATTTTTTTGGTATGGTATTTGTTTATTAGTTTTAAAGAAATAGATTGCGTAAAAATAAATAAAATCTTCAGTTATTATTCAAAAAAGAAAGGGAGGTTCATCATGAAAGCAAAATACTACATAGGAATTATATCGGTCCTTCTGCTTACCGGGTCCACGGTAAAGGCTCAGATAGCTGATATGAGAGACTACAGAAATGATGATGCCAGGATAGTAGTAAATAATTATTACGATGATTATGATTATTACTTTTCATCGCGCATAAACAGGTTTCACAGATCATATACAGCATTCAATTATTATGCATCTGTTTTTACCGATACATACTGGTACAACTACCAGCCTTATTCCTGGGGAATAAGCATTTATGGCGGCGGCGGTTTTGGATTAGGATATTCTTTTAACTACCCGGTTTATAGCTACGATTACGGATACAATAACGGAGGGTACGACCCTTATTCCGGAAATTCATATTACTGGGGCTACGATCCTTTTTACTACAATAACTGGTACACACCGATGATATTTAATGTCAGAATAAGGAACAGATGGTCAAACAATTATTACGGGTGGAACGGGCATAACCATGGCTATAACGATTACAGACCGGTTTATAATACATATAATAATTACAACAATTATCCTTCAACGAGATATTCATCTTCCAGTAACTCATCAAGAAGGAAACCCGATAACGCTTCTGAATCATCTTCAGGAAATGTATCAAGACGGGAAGTCTCAACAGGCAACTCCTCGCGAAACGCAGTTGAAAGGAGCAATTCAACAGAAAAATCAAACAACGGCCAAAACATGGGTGAATCCAGGAGAAATACCACTCCAACAAGATCAGTGAGTACTCCTGCAAGAAGCTCGTCCTCTTCCAAATCCGGAACTTCTGCTTCACAAGGAAGAAGTACTTCATCCAGGACTGAATCAAAGTCTGCAACATCGAATTCCTCTTCTTCAAAAGAAAAATCAACGAGGAGAAGATAAAAGAGGGCCTCTGAATGAGGCTCTCATATTTTTTTATTTTTTTTAAAAAGATGTTATATTTATTGATTCGTAAAAAGTTAGTTCAGAAATTTGTTTCTTTGGTATAATATTTGCGAGTTAATTAGAAAACAATAGGGGGAAATAAAAAATGAAAGCATTATCTCACATATTAGTCCTTGTACTTCTGGCCCTGAGCTCCTGTACTTCAAGCCTTTATACCGGAGCAGAGTACGATGATCTTTACTATTTAGCTTCCGATAAACCGGTAGTTACAGCTAAATCGTCTGTTAAAGAGCAGATAACAGCAGGGACTTTAAAAGCTGAGGACTATTATGATAATATTTATGCCGCCGATACTCTTGTTTCAGATGAGTATTCTGATGCTGTTGATTATGACGATCAGATTGTTATTAACAACAATAACTACGGTGGGGGATATGATTATTATAATAATTACTCATATACAGGGAGGTTAAGAAGATTTTACGGTAATTATTTTGATCCCTACTGGAGAGACCCATTCTATTTTGACTATGGTTACCCTTCATTCGGATATGGTTTTGGTTATAGCGGATTCCCGTATTATAACAGTTATTATAATCCTTATGGTTATGGAGGATTCTATAACGACTATTATGGAGGCGGCTATGGCGGTTATTATGGAGGCGGCTATGGTGGTTATTATGGAGGCGGCTATGGTGGTTATTATGGAGGCGGCTATGGCGGTTATTATGGCGGTTTTGGTTCATATTATTCTCCTTTCAACAGTTATGCAGGAAGTTACTATCATAACGAAGGAAAGAATTCTGTCCCTTATGGCAGAAGAGAAAGGCCAAGCACCCTTTCGCCCAGATGGAACAATAACGTATCTGCTTTAGGATCTTCAAGAAGAGATTCTTATCTTTCAACAGGAGGAAACTCCGGAGTTGCCAGAAGAATAGCTTCCGGAATTTCAGGAACTCAGACAATTGCAGGTGATGCCAGAAGAACCGTTTCCAATAGTGCCAATTCTCAGCAGGCAGTCAATCCAACAGACAGAAAATTGAGCCAGAATCCTGTTAAAGGAGAAAATATTCGCACCAATACAACTATACAAAGAAATTCGGCAAATATGAGACCTGAATATAACAGTGTTAACAGATCTTATACCCCCAGTTATAATAATCCGCGTATGAGCACAAGACCTTCTTATAATAATAGCAGAGTCTCTGATGTAGGTAATTCTTCAGTTAACAGGAGCAGTGGTGCTGTCAATAATAACGGGGTCTATAATAACACCGGTACTGTCCGGACCCCTTCGAATCAGGGTTCCTCCCAGAATTCTAATACTAATACAAGAACCAATTCTTCGGTTAACAGTGTGCAGAGAAGAACAGAATCATATTTTAATAACTCATCCCCGGCAAGTGATAACAGATCTAATGCCTCCAGAAGTTCTGTTGATTACTCTGTTCCTTCAAGAAGGAGTGTGGAAAGCGGATCAGGAAATTCATCTGGTTCCTATAACAACTCATCTTCAGGCAGCAGATCCTCCGGTTCTGAATCAAGAAGTTCCTATTCTTCAGGTTCATCTTCAGGTTCATCTTCAGGTTCATCCTCAGGGTCATCCTCAGGGTCATCATCACGCAGAAGATAGTTTATAACGATATGTTTTTTCAAAATAGTTCATTCTATTAACGGAGTGCAGGGATAGTTTTACAAAAAAGGAAATGTTATGAAAAGGATAAGTTTAATAATATTAGTAGTATTAGGTTTGTTTAACGGGATTATTGCCCAGAACATTGATGATGCATTGAGGTATTCCCAGGTATTTTATGGAGGAACTGCCAGGTTTATGTCAATGGGAGGCGCATTCACAGCCCTTGGTGCCGATTTATCTAGCATCAGCCTCAATCCCGCAGGTACAGGCGTATTCAGATCTTCTGAATACAGTCTGACCCCACAATTGTTTTATAACAATACATCTTCTCTTTGGAATAGTTCTGCATCTAAAGACTTCAGTTATGTATTTAATCTGAGTCAGATAGGGATTGTATCCAACATTATTTCTACCGGTAATGAGACAGGCCTGGTAAATTTAAATGCAGCTTATTCATATAACAGAACAAACAACTTTAATGAGAATATTACAATAAGCGGGATCAGTAATAACAGCTCAATGGCTGATTATTGGGTTTCCTGGGCAAATGGTAATATTAAAATAGATATTCCTGATGATGCATGGGCAGCAAATCAAACATGGCTGATAGATACTCTCTCAGGATCAAATACGTCGTATGGAACAATATTTTCAAATTACGGTGGTAATCCTTTTTCAACGTATGGTCAAGAAATAAAAAGAGTAATTACAAATGCCGGTTATACTGGCGAACATGCATTCTCAATTGGAGCTAATTTTTCCAACAAGTTTTACTTCGGAACAACTCTGGGAATAAGTAGACTAAGATATACTGGGCATTACGAACACCTTGAATCTGACGTTGAGGATGTTATATATGATTTCAAGAGTTTTACATATACCGACCATCTTGAAGCTACTGGTACAGGATATTCTCTGAAAATCGGAACAATAATTAAGCCTGTCGAATTCTTAAGGATAGGCCTTGCTTTACATTCTCCGATAGTATATAGAATTACTGAGAATTACTTTGACAATATCTCTTCATATTTTGATACCAAAGTTGATAATATTGACCACTATGAGTATTCAAACAACCCTATGAGTTACAAGTATACTTTTACTACCCCGTTCAGAGCTAATGTCGGTTTAGCACTTCAGATAAAAAAGCGTGCGATAATTAGTGCAGATTATGAGTTTGTAGATTATAGTATGTCACAATTCAGCAAAGCGATTGACAATCAGAATTTCTCTAATGAAAACAGCAGTATCAAGGATACGTACAAGTCGGCTTCAAACCTTAGACTTGGTGCGGAATTACGTTTAAGTAATATTTACCTAAGAGGTGGCTATAGTTATTACGGGAAAGCTTTTAAACCTAGTGAAGATAACAAAGACCTTGATTATAATTCACTCTCATTTGGTATTGGCATGAGACAACAGAATTTTTACGTGGATCTGGCTTGCACAACACTTTCCAGCACAAAATTGTACTATATGTATTATGACCCGGGTTATTTGGAACCTGCATCAATTAAAACCACTAAAAACACTTTTACAGTTACTTTAGGTTATAAGTTTGGCTATTAATACTTTAATGACTTCCTTTGAACGAGGCTGTTTCAATTGAGATAGCCTCTTTTTTTTCAAATATAGCATCTACAGCCTCTACAGCTTTTTTGCCGTTACGCCTTTAAAGATAGTCAACTGCTTCTGTTCCCATATTAAAGACAAGATCAATAATACTCAGACCCGGAACAAAACCCTCACCGTTATTAAAGACCTGGAAGTATTCTTTTAAAGTAAACGGAGATTCTTCCTTAGGTGCAATTTTGTATCTGAAATCATTTTCCATTTCCCCAACAGGTTCAAAATTGGTGGTATAGGAAATTGTCTTTTTCATTTTAAGTATTTCAAGAAGTGTCTCTATAAGTTCCATGTTCAGGTCAAGAAGAAATTCATGATTTTTTGAAATTATCTTTTCAATATTTTCAAAATAGAATTCGAAATAGGGTGATGAGTTATAAGATGCAGTCATTGCTCCTGTATGAACCTGCTGCCACCTTTTGGAGTAATCGATCCTGATATCTTTTACCGGTGTTTTATGCAAACTGCCAAGATAAACAGGTACGGACAAAAGCTGAGTACCATGCGCTGAAAGAATATAACATCTGTTCCGGTAGGTCTGTTTCAGATAATTCTCCTCTCTTTCAACTAATACTTCATCTGCCCGTGAAATTAAGGAGACGTATTCAACCGGTGGTAAGTATGCTGTGGAAACCAATATTTTCCCTGCCATTGCAAAAAGAATCACTCCATTCGGTTAATCATACTTGCAGAGAAACCGGCACCGAATCCATTATCAATATTTACTACGGTAACGCCTGTCGAACAGCTGGTCAGCATGGCCAGAAGAGCGGAAATGCCTCCGAAACTGGCACCATACCCAACGCTTGTTGGTACAGCAATTACCGGCTTGTCAACAAGTCCTCCCACAACGCTGGCAAGAGCCCCTTCCATTCCCGCAATTACAATAACCACTCTGCAACTTCTGATTTCAGGCAGCTTGTCAACAAGTCTGTGTATTCCTGCAACACCTGCGTCGTATATTCTTAAAACATTATTTCCAAGTAGTTCGGCTGTGATAGCTGCTTCTTCAGCAACAGGAATATCAGAGGTACCGGCTGTTATTACTGCAATACGGCTTTCAGGTGCTTTTGGTTTTTTCTTCTGCATGGAGATGATCCGGGCTTCACGATAAAAGACAGCATCAGGTAAAATACTCCTGACAGCTTCATACATTTCCTGGTTTGCCCTGGTACCTATAACATTATTCTCTCTTTCTGACATCACCCTGAAAATTTCTTTAACCTGTTCAACAGATTTTCCAGCACAGTAAATGATTTCAGGGTAACCTGTACGCATTTCGCGGTGATGATCGATTCTCGCAAAACCAAGGTCGGTATATGGGAAGTTTTTTAGTACTTCCAGAGCTTCTTCTATGCTCGTCTGTCCGTTTTTGACATCTTTCAGCAGCTTCTCAACTTCTGTTACATTCATAGTTTTTTCTTTTCAGGGTTCTTCTTTTTTTTGACTTTTGACTTTTGACTTTTGACTTTTGACTGCATGAACTTGCCCCCTCTAATCCTCATGAACTCTTCTCACTCCTTACTTCCTACTTTGAACCAACAACGCCATAACATTATTATAAATCTCTTTGACGGGAATTCCTTTTTCCGCTGCTATTTTTCTGCATTCGTCATATTCGGGCTTGCAGGAGACCTCTTTCTCTTTATAAAATGATCGTTTAATGGTTATATCACCATAAATGGTCTGAAGGGTTTCAAATTTTCTGACCAGAGTATCCTTTCTGAAAGGAAATGTCCTGATACCCAGTGAAGTAGATTCAGTAAAAATGATATTTTTTAAAATATCAGCCAATTCTATTTCGCAAATTACATTAAGTATGATACCGGGCCTGCCTTTTTTCATTATTATATTTGAATAGTAAACATCAGATGCACCGGCCTTAAAGAGCCTGTCGGAGATATACTCAAAAAACTCCGGATTCATATCATCAATGTTGCATTCCAGGTGAAGTGCATCATGTCCGGATCCCGAACCTGATATTGTCTCCCCGAGGAATACCCTCAGAAGGTTGGGTACATCGTGATGATCTTTTTGTCCGACCCCATAAGCTGTTTTTTCAATTTTAACCGGCAAATCAGCGCTAAAGTCTGTTCCCAGCGTGGCTAAAATTGCGGCTCCTGTCGGTGTGGTGGCTTCAAAGTCGACACCCCCTTTTTTAACAGGAATACCTTTTATGATTTCTGCAGTTGCCGGTGCAGGCACAGGAAGCTTTCCATGATCGCATTTCACAAAACCACTTCCCAGTTCCACGGTTGAGACATGTACTCCATCAATCTTCAAAGCATTAAAGCATATTGCTGCCCCCACAACATCGATAATTGAATCAACTGCTCCGACTTCATGAAAGTGAACATGGTCTATTGATATTCCATGTACGGATGCTTCAGCCGTTGCAATCTTCATGAATATTTTCATGCTCAATTCCTTTGTCTTATTGTCAAGGCTTGAATCATTTATTATCTTTTCAATATCTGATAGGTACCGATGTGCATGCTCATGCCTTGTCTGCTTAACCGTAACTTTTGTCCCGGTAATACCGTGTCTCTGGTCTTTCTGCACAATAAGCTCCCAACCTTTGAGATTAAGTTTATTTAGTTCACCAATAAGATATGTCTTGTCAATTCCAAGATCGATCATTGCGCCAAGATTCATATCTCCGCTGATACCTGAGAAACAATCGTAAGAGATAATTTTCATATTCAAAAAATGATATGTTTTTGTTAAATATCAACAACAAAAATAGGAAAATGTTAAGGTAATTCATTAAATACATGAATAACCAAACTTTCCAGTTGCTAATATACTATTTACAATCTTTACGGAATAATAAAAAAAAATTGTATTTTTCGGCACTTATCCATTAATCATTTGAATTAACGAGTTTATAAAGATTATGAAAAGAAGGGACTTTCTTAAATCATCGGTTGGTGCAGGCATGGCAGCGGGAGCAGCCTTGAGTCTGGGTGGATATGAAAAACTCTGGACATCAACATCGTCAGCTGCCAAATACGATATGGTTGCCGTCATGGGTGGAAATCCTGATGCAATGTTCGACCTCGGGATACAGGAACTGGGAGGGATGGGCACTTTTGTTCAAAAAGGACAGAAAGTGCTGATCAAACCTAATATTGGATGGGATGTAATTCCTGATCTGGCAGCAAATACAAATCCTCTGCTTGTCAAAAGGATAATAGAACATTGTTTTAAAGCAGGAGCCAAAGAGGTTTATGTATTTGATCACACAATCGATAACTGGGTAAATTGTTATAGGAACTCCGGAATTGAGAAGGCTGCAAAATCTGTAGGCGCAAAAGTGGTCCCGGGCAACTCGGAAAGCTATTACCATCAGATTGAAATTCCGGGAGGTATTAAGCTTCAGAGTGCAAAGGTTCATCAGCTTTTGCTTGAGACAGATGTTTTTATAAATGTTCCGATTCTTAAAGATCATAACTCAACACGGATGACCTGTTGTCTTAAGAACACAATGGGACTCGTATGGGACAGGGGTTACTGGCATTCAAATAATCTGAACCAGTGTATTGCAGACTATGCATTATACGAGAAGAAGCCAGCACTTAATGTCATTGATTGTTACAATGTTATGGTTAAACATGGCCCTCAGGGGGTTTCAAAAGAAGATATCGTTTTAATGAAATCCCAGATTCTTACTACCGACTGGGTAGCCGGAGATGCTGCAGCTGCTAAAATGCTTGGTGTTGCTATAGAAAAGATCGAATATATTCCGATTGCACATAAAATGGGACTGGGGAATATGAACCTGGATTCTCTGAATATTAAAAGAATTAAAATGTAATTTCTGATGAGGTCACCTTTGCTTAGAAGAACCCGAATCGTATTTTCTACACTTATTTTTATCTGTTTTTTTCTGGTCTTTGTTGACTTTAAGAATCTAATTCCTGCTGAATATATCAACATATTATTGTTTTTACAGTTTATTCCATCTGTAATAAAGTTCTATAATCTTGAAACATTGGCTGCCGCCGGATTTCTTGTTGTACTGGTTCTTACTTTACTGTCAGGCCGTACATACTGTTCTTTCTTATGTCCGCTTGGTATCGGCCAGGATTTGTTCAGCAGGATTGGCGGACATTTTAAGAGGAAATTCCGGAGGTATGGATTTAAAAGGCCCTTTACTGTATTAAGGTACTCTCTTCTGGCTATAACTCTTATAGTTACTTTGATCTGGGGTATCTATATGATCACCCTGCTTGACCCTTATAGTATTTTTGGCAGGTTTATGACCTATTTTGCCAGGCCGGCTGTTATTGTAATTAACAACTTTCTGGCCGGGATACTTGGTAAATTTGACATCTATACACTTAGTAATGTTCCTGTTAAAAGATTTTCTTTGATTGTCTATTTCGTTCCTGCAGCTTTTTTTATTCTTGTTGGAGTTCTTTCATTTACAAAAGGTCGACTGTATTGCAATATGATCTGTCCGGTCGGAACATTACTCGGCCTTCTTTCTAAAGTTTCACTTCTCAGAATAAAATTTGATGAAAAAGCGTGTACCAGATGTGGAAGATGCTCATTAGGATGTAAATCTTCCTGCATTGACTTTCTCAAATACGATGTCGATGTTACACGGTGTGTTGACTGTTTTAATTGTATAAATACCTGTCAGGATAAAGCTCTCTCATTTGGTATTGTGAAATTGAAAAAGAAGGTTCATGAGACTGATGAAAGTAAGCGAAAGATCATAGCCGGATCTTTCCTGCTTCTGTTTGGGTTATCGCGTGTTTCAAACGGACAGCAAAAGACTGCCCCAATACCTAAGAAAGACTCGACAGTCAAAGAAAACAAGACACATCCGGTATGCCCTCCCGGAGGAGTAGCGATTGAAGATTTTAATAAGGATTGTACAGCTTGTTCATTGTGTATCAGCGCCTGCCCGAATGGAGTTTTGCATCCGGCATTTACTCAATATGGAATTGCAGGTATGATGCAGCCGGTAATGGATTACCACAAGAGTTTTTGTACATATAACTGCACAATTTGTACAGAGATTTGTCCAACCAATGCCTTACACCCCCTGGTACTTGAAGCCAAAAAGCTTACGCAACTGGGTAAAGCAATATTTATAAAGGATAATTGCATTGTAAAAACGGAAAAAACAGCTTGTGGTGCATGCTCAGAAAGTTGTCCGACAAAAGCTGTCCATATGATTCCTTATGAAGGAAATCTGTTAATTCCCGAGGTTACTGATGATATCTGCATAGGCTGCGGTCATTGCGAATATGCCTGTCCCACCATTCCATATAAAGCAATTTTCGTTAATGGGAATGCTGTTCACGTTGCAGCGAAAAAACCTGTAAATGTGGAATCTGACATTAAAACTCCGGTTGAATTTCCTTTCTAGACAAAACTTTTGCTGGCATTTCTATGATAATTGTTTGTTCAGGATTCTGGCAATAAGCTAAATTTGTTTTATTAATTATACTAATAAAGATGAAACCATCACATATTGAACATATTGGGATAGCTGTCAGTAACCTTGAAACTGCAATCAGTTTCTATGAAAAGGTTTTTGGTTTAAAATGCTATAATATTGAGGAGGTGGCTGAACAACAAGTACGGACTGCCTTCTTCATGGTAGGACAAACAAAAATCGAATTGCTTGAATCTACCGATCCTGAGGGTCCTATTGGAAAATTCATTGAGAAAAAGGGTGAAGGAATTCATCACATTGCATTTGCTGTGGAAAAAATTGAAGAGCAATTAGTACATGCAGAAAAAATGGGAGTAAAACTGATTGATAGCACTCCGAGAAAAGGCACAGAAGGACTTGATATTGCTTTTCTTCACCCTAAGTCAACTTACGGTGTTCTTATTGAGATTTGTGAAAACAAAAAATCAGTAGGTTTTAATAGTATAACCAACCAAAGGGTAAAATGAAGAAATCTATAGCAATTGCCGGTAATTCCGGTCCAAAGGTCAGATCCGATTGCGAAATTATTCTGGAACTAAAAACTGAGGGAGGAATAATTTTTGATTTGGTTTCGAAGGTTAAAGTACTCTATGGCGAATCAATAAAAAGCCTTACTTCTGAAATACTGGAATTCTTTGGAGTTAAAAACGCATTTGTTAAGATCAATGACTCCGGAGCTCTCCCTTTTGTTATTGCTGCCCGTCTGGAATCCGCAGTTAAACAACTGATTAATACAGATCTTGACTATCTGCCTGAGTTTATCAGCGAGAATGGTTATTCCACAACCCGTGACCGGTTCCGTTTTTCGCGGTTGTATTTACCCGGTAATACCCCAGGTCTGATGATCAATGCCGGTCTCCATTCTGCTGACGGAATAATTCTTGATCTTGAGGACTCAGTGGCACCGGAAAAGAAGGATGAAGCCAGGTTACTTGTCAGAAATGCATTACGTCAGATCAATTTCTGCGGCGCAGAAAGGATGGTACGGATCAATAAGGGCGAAAGAGGTTTGGAAGATCTTCATTTTGTAATTCCTCATAACGTTAATCTTATTCTCATCCCTAAATGCGAGCGTGTCGATTATGTTAAAAGTGTTGATAATGAGATTGCCACAATAAAAACGAAACTTAATCTGAATAATCAGGTATTCCTGATGCCTATTATTGAAAGTGCATTAGGCGTAGAAAATTCTTATGAGATTGCCCGGTCGTCTGAAAATGTTGTTGCAATAGCAATAGGACTCGAAGATTATACAGCTGATCTGGGTGTTCTCAGAACTGCAGAAGGTAAAGAATCGTTATATGCAAGAACAAGGCTCGTTGTTGCAGCCAAAGCAGCAGGTATTCAGCCTATCGATTCTGTGTTTTCAGATGTTGGTGATATGGAGGCACTAAGGCAAAATGTTCTCACATCAAAAGCTCTGGGCTTTGAAGGTATGGGTTGTATTCATCCCAGGCAGATCCCGGTAATACGGCAGGGATTTTCCCCTGATGAAACTGATATAGAAAAATCGAAAAAAATTGTACTGGCATTTGAAACCGCGAAACTTAAAGGACTTGGAGTGGTGGCCATGGGAACAAAAATGATCGATCCCCCGGTTGTCGCACGAGCTCAAAAAACTATTGATCTTGCAGTACGTCTTGGTCTTTTATCCGGTAACTGGATCGATGATATTCCGGTGAAAGAGAATTAAGTATTTACAAAGACAATATGGCTATCAAAACTATAATAAATGCAGCCGGCAGGTCAGTCCCCCTGGAGATCAATGGTCAGCCAGTGATCCCCTTTAAAGGAGTTGGAAAACACAGGCCTGAGGGTGGAAAATATTCGCCTCCGATACCAACATGTTCTGACTATCCGGACGATGGTAATAAGGTAGTTATATCGCTCGAAGAGGCACTTCGTAAATGTGGCCTCCGCGATGGAATGACCATTTCTACACATCATCATCTCAGGGATGGCGATCTTGTCAGCAACAAAGTATTCGAACTGGCTTCATCTATGGGTGTTAAGGATCTGGTATGGTTCCCTTCAGCTTCTTTCCCCTGTAATGACCTTATAATTAAGTATCTTGATGATGGTACAATTAACAGGATTGAGGGTAGTATGAACGGGCCTCTGGGTCGTTATGTATCCGAAGGTAAGATGAAAGGAACTGCAATCCTGAGATCACACGGCGGCCGCGTTCAGGCAATACAGGATGGTGAGGTTAAGATTGACATTGCGGTTCTTGCAGCGCCGACAACTGATTCCTATGGTAATGCAAAAGGAACAGGAGGCACTTCGGCCTGTGGGGTACTTGGCTATGCAAAAGCCGATAGCATGTATGCCAACAAAGTAATCGTTGTTACAGATAATCTTATAGATTTTCCATGCTTTCCGATGGAAATTGAAGGAAACTATGTCGATTATGTTGTGGTTGTGGATAAGATCGGGATACCCGAAAAAATTGTGTCCGGCACTACACAAATAACTAAAAGCCCCGACAGGATGTTAATTGCAGAATTAACCGCAACATTTCTTGAAAAGTCGGGCATTCTGAAAAATGGGGTTACCATGCAGGCAGGAGCAGGAGGTACGTCCCTTGCAATCGCTGTTTTTGTACATCAGATTCTGAAAAACAAAGGATGGAAATCGAAATTCGGTTTTGGGGGAAGTACAAAATACATGGTCAAGATGCTGGAGGAGGGCCAGATGGAATTTATACTTGATGCTCAGGCATTTGATCTGGATGCAGTAAGATCAATTGAAAATAATCCTAACCATATACCTTATCCTGTATTCAATGCGTATAACTATCATTCAAAGGGAAACCTGACCAGTTTGATGGATATAATGATACTTGGGGCAACTGAGGTGGACTTAAATTTCAACGGTAATGTAGTTACCCATTCCGATGGTTATCTTCTTCATGGTATCGGCGGATGGCAGAACTGCCTGCATGCACGGAATGTTATTCTACCCATACCTTTGTTCCGCGACAGGATACCGGTGATAGTTGATGAAGTGACAACGCTTTGCGGACCCGGAGAGCTTATCGATGTAATAATAACTGAAAGAGGTATAGCTATTAATCCTCTCCGGCAGGATCTTATCGACAGTGTAAAAGGAAGCGGACTTCCTTTAAAAACTCTAAAGGAGCTTAAGGATGAGACTGAAAAGATATGTGGTAAGCCACAAAAACCTCAATTTGAGGAAGATATCGTTGCTGCAATAAAGTGGGTCGATGGAACCATTATTGATGTGGTACGAAAAATAAAATCCTGTTGATTACATTTGTCCTGT
>JAPLED010000034.1 GCA_026391475.1 Bacteroidia bacterium
AATTGTGTAAAAGTTTTGGAAATAATTTGCGGAATCTTTGTATTGTAAAGACTTTCAAACAACTAAATCATTCACTATCATGTTATCCAAACATAATATCACATCATGCAAAGGAAAAAATATTTGAAAATATCACTCGTGATAGTTTCTCTTGTGTTATTGATAAAATTATTAACGATAGTTTTTGTTGAGCCTTGGGTTGGGAAAAAAATAGAGGTAAAATTGAATGAAAAGAGTAGAAATTATCAGGTTGAAATAGACAAGGTTCATATTTTGATGATTTCATCAGGGATAGAACTGGAAAATATTACAATTAGCTCAAAGCAGGAGCATGTAGGTGACCGGGATTTAAACGGGGGAATAGCGTCCATAAAATTCAAAGGGATTAACCTTGCGAAAGCCATTTTTAAAAAAGATATTTTCATCAGTGAAGTAACCATTTCAAATAGTAGTATTAAGGGTAAGATTCCATTTTCGGGGGAAGCAAAACCTCAAATAATTGCACCCTTGAACATCAGAATAGGCAGGATACTTTTTGATAAAACAGACCTTGAGATTGAAAGCACTTCAACCGCACAATCTTATTTGGTGAAAGAAGGTGTTTTGAAAGTGTATGATTTAGAAGTTGAGAAAAATGATACCATATTCCCTGGCATCGTTAAGCAATTTGATTTCGAAGCTGAAGAAATCGTTTCGGTATCGGCTGACAGCATGTATTCATTTACAGCCAGCGATATTATCTATTCCGCAACTTCAAATACCTTAGCTGTAGACAGTTTTTCTATTCAACCGAATTACAAAGATTATGATTTCACATCACGGTATAAATTTCAAACAAGTCGTATTGAAGCCGGCTTCAGCAACATTTACGTTCATGATTTTTATGCTGCAGGTTATTTCAGATCAAGGAGCCTGATAAGCTCTTATATCGAAATCGGGAAAATGGATATGAAAGTTTTTCGTGATAAGCGAAAAGAATTCCGGCACGTGAACAAGCCTGCATTTCAGGATATGATTTACAACTATCCCGGTACTATCCGGATTGATTCAATCGGTCTTATAAACGGAAATGTCACTTTTACCGCTCATGCTGAGGGGGCAAACGAGCCGGGAAGTATAAGCTTTAATAAAATCAATGCTAAAATTTACAAAATAACTAACGACACTATTTACAAAACAAAAAGCGCTTTTTTAGAACTTAAGGCTGATGCCTTATTAATGGGAAAAGGCAGGATGACTATTTTATTAAAAGGGAGAATATTCGACAGATATAACACATTTTCATTGAATGGAGCTCTTTCAGGCATGGAAGCAAAAGAATTGAATCCTATTCTGGAGAAAAATGCTTTTATTTATGCCACATCCGGTAAAATAGATGCAATGAATTTCAGCTTTACGGCAAATAACGCTAAAGCAACCGGCAAAATGACCATGCTTTATCATGGATTGGATATTGCAGTTAAGAATAAACGGACGGATGATACAACAGCCTTTAGAGAGAGATTTATTTCATTAATTGCCAATATAAAAGTATTGGATTCAAACCCGTTGCCGGGTAAAGACGTGAGAGAGGGAATTATAGATTATGAAAGAGATCCCGAAAGATATCTATTTAATTATTGCTTCAAATCTATCCTGTCAGGAATTAAATCGAGCCTTGTTAAAAGCCCGAAAAAATATTTTAAGAAACTCGTTTAACAGCAGCGGAACCAACCCTAAGGAAATAGCAATTATCCAGCCCCGAAGATCAAGCATTTGCAAATTGAATGCGCGTTGCATTGCCGGAATACCAATTACTATCAATTGAAGAAGCACTCCCAGCACAATGGATGCTGTCAGATATTTATTAGAGAAGACTCCAATCTGGAAAATAGATTTTAAACTACTCCTTACAGCTAACGAGTAGAACAACTGAGAAACAACCAGCACCATAAAAGCCATAGTTCTGGCATATTCAACAGTATTTGCCGGAACTGAATCGTCAAATGGGCTGTATCCATGTTCATAATATCCGAACCAGAAAGCTAAAATCGTTAATACACCGATTAAGATACCACCAAGTATAATATGCAGACCAGCACCGCCTGCAAAGAAACTCTCTTTTGAATCCCGTGGTTTTTCTTTCATCACGTCCGGGTTTCCGGGATCCATGCCCAATGCAACTGCGGGAAAAGAATCTGTGATAAGGTTAATCCACAGAAGCTGAGTGGCAATTAACGGAGCTTTCCATCCTATAAGAAGTGTAAAAAAGACAGTAACCACTTCGCCAAGGTTACAGGTTAGGAGAAAGATAACCGACTTTTTTATGTTATTGTAAATATTCCTGCCTTGTTCAATTGCAGAAACAATAGTAGCATAGTTATCATCTGTAAGAATCAAATCCGATGCCCCTTTGGCAACGTCGGTACCTGTAATTCCCATTGCAACACCTATGTCAGCAGCATTTAATGAGGGTGCATCGTTAATACCATCGCCTGTCATGGATACAATATTCCCATGAGACTTCAGGGCACGGACAATTTTTACTTTATGTTCAGGGGAAACACGCGCAAATACACGATACCTGAAAATTTTGTCTGTAAATTCTTCATCTGTAAGGTCATCAATTTCCTGACCAGTAATGGCCTGATCAATGCTTTCAGCTATTCCAAGTTCATATGCAATGGCGAATGCTGTGTTCTTGTGGTCACCGGTAATCATTATAGATGTAATACCGGCGCTTTTTGCTTTTTGAATAGAAGGCTTCACTTCAGTTCTTGGTGGGTCGATCATTCCTACAATCCCTATAAGGATCAGATCTTTTTCCATTTCAGAAGCTTCAATGACAGAATCTACCGGCTTATAGGCTACCCCAAGAGTACGAAGCGCACCGTTCGACATGCCTACCGTTGCGGTATGGTATTGTTTTTTGTGTGCATCCGTAATAGCAACTACTTTGCCTTTTTCTAAAACATGTGTAGAAATTTTTATCAGGTTACCTATAGCGCCCTTTGTATAAACCTTAAATTTTCCATTTTCTGAGGCAAGTGTTGACATTAATTTACGGTCGGAATCAAAAGAAAATTCACCGGCACGTTTGTTTTCAGCATTTAATATTTTTCTGTTTATTCCAAGATCGTCTCCTAAAACCAGCAACGCAATTTCTGTAGGGTCGCCAGTTCCATGGCCGTTATCAAAGGTTGCATCTGAGCAAAGAATCATGGCTTTTGCAAGCAATTTCACATCTTCAGTAGCAGTGTTTTTCTTACCCCGTTCAACAGATACTTCACCCTCCAGGTTGAAATATGTTGTAACTGTCATCTTGTTTTGTGTTAATGTACCCGTTTTGTCGGAACAGATAATGTTGACAGATCCGAGTGTTTCAACAGCAGGCAATTTTTTAATTATGGCGTTTTTCTTAGACATACTGGTTACTCCGACAGAAAGAACTACAGCTACGATGGCTGCAAGACCTTCCGGTATGGCTGCTACAGCCAGAGAAACCGACATAAGGAACATTTCTGCCAGGTTTCTGCCCTGGAGTAAAGCAATGATGAAAATAATGATACAGATTCCGAGGGTAAATTTACCAAGTGTTTTTCCTAATTCATCTAACCGGATTTCCAAAGGGGTTTTAGACTTTTCTTCCGTGTTAATGATGTTAGCAATTTTACCAATTTCGGTATTCATCCCGGTTTCAACTACAACTCCAACACCTCTTCCATTGGTAACAAGGGTTGACATAAAAGCAACGTTCACACGGTCTCCCAGAGGTGTGTTGGGATCGTCATGTGTAAGTGATGCATCTTTATCGGAAGGAACAGATTCGCCTGTAAGTGACGATTCCTCTATCTGAAGATTTACCGACTCAATTAAACGAATATCCGCAGCTATGAACTGCCCGGCATCAAGGATCAGAATATCGCCCGGCACAATTTTTTCGGAATCAACTTTTGTGACTACTCCATTTCTGCGGACAAGTGCCTTAGGATATGACATTTTCTGAAGTGCTTCAATAGCTCTGCCTGCTTTGACTTCCTGAACTACGCCAAGAACAGCATTAATAATAATT
>JAPLED010000092.1 GCA_026391475.1 Bacteroidia bacterium
CCTGTTATGCGGCCATTGGTTCTGTATTTCCATATCAACTTTCCATCAGAAGCATTGTAACAATAAAGGTTTTTATCTTCACTTCCAACTACAACTGCACTATTCCCGATTGCCGGTATAGCCAAAATAGCACCAGCTTCTTCCCCAGCGGGGATTTTCCATGCTATTTTTCTGGAATTTAAATCTAAACAATAAATTGTACCATCATAATCTCCGAAAAAAGCCATATCGCGTGAAAGGGCAGGAGAGGCAGCGATATAAACACCTATATTAATAGTATCTTTTTGTTTTCCAGTAAGCGGGTCAACTATTCTTATCATTCCATCGCATCCGCCAAATACAATCTTTCCATTTAAGATAGCAGGTGTTCCGTTTACATAATTCTCAGTTTCAATTTTCCAGAGAGATTTCCCGTTTTCAGGATCAACGCAATGAAGGAAATAATCATAACTTCCCACTACAATCCCGGCTTTATTGCCTGACATCCATACATTTGCCGATCCTGCAATCTGGTTATCTGTAGTGTATGACCATAGCAACGTACCGTTAATCTTGTCAACGGCTCTCAGTATACCGTCAGTTGAGCCAAAAATTACTTCTTTACCGAAAACCATAGGAGCAGCATCAATCGCGCTTCCGGCTTCATACTTCCATTTGATCTTTCCTTCTGTACTGACTGCAATCAGTGTTCCCTTATCGTTTCCAAAAAAGACAGTTCCCCCGCTGATCACCGGCGAAGATTTTGTTCTGACTCCCGTTGAGACGCTCCATAAAAGTTGCGGAGCAACAGTAAGTTCAAACTCAGATTTACCAGAAAGATCCGCTTTCCCTCTGAATACAGGCCATTCAGTTTCACCTGTCTGTGCCGGTGTGGATGAAAAAAAATATAAGAAAAATACGATTATTAAAGGGTATCTCATTAAATATGAATTACTTTAATTGACTCAAGGCACCAGTTGGACATATTTCAATTACCTCTTTACTTTTTGTTTTCAGAATGTTGTCAAATTCTTCAGTAAGCGGCTCTGAGATTATACTTACAAATCCTCTGCGGATGAAGCATAGCGCAGGTTCTTCTTTTAAATCTTCACAAAGCCTGACACAAAGGCCACATTTTATACATTTAGCATTCTCAAATATCAGGCCGGTATTATGATTTATCTTTTTTACAATAGGAGAATTAACAAGTTTACCTCTCGGATCTTTTATAGAAAATTCTTCTGCCAGATCTTTTAACCTGCAATTGTCTGCAGCACGGCAATCGCAATGCATGCAGCTTTCCGCCTCACCGGCAGCAGAATTAAAATCAGATATTTCCCTGAAGCGGATTCCTTTACCACTACATTCTTTTAACCATTCCAGTAATTCGGTTTCTTCCAGTCTGCCAATATGAGAGGTGAAAAGTTTTGATAGTTTCCTTTTTTTTGGTCCGGTCTCTATGACTATATCATTATTATGATGTTGATCAGCCACATCCTGAACCGGTTTATTCTGATTAATTCTTTGTGAAATAAACAATTGCATATTCCGGATTGAAACAGGTATGTCAACTTTCTTTCTCCGGCATGCATTCTCGCAATATCCCGGACATTTGGCACACAATATTTCTGACAAGCCATGTTCTGAAAGGGAAAGTTTTACTGCAGCATCAAAATCCTTTGCAGTAATAAGTCTGTTCATAAGAGGAATATTGTATCCGGCAGGACAAACAACTTTACATGGAGCTTCACATTCGGCACGGTGCTCAGATAACAGGAGTTCAATGGCTTTACATCTTAGTGAAATCACCTCTTCTCCGGATATATCGATGTCCATACCTTCCTGAACCAAAGCTGCACATGAAGGTACAAAACTATTTGTCTTATTGTCTTTTACCATACATACCATACATGATGAATAATGAGGTAAACCCTCTTTATGGCAGAGCGTGGGAATATTGAATCCTGCACTTTTGGCAACATCCAGAATAGTTAATTCTTCCGGAGCTTCATAATCAGTATTATTGATCTTTAACTTAACCATTGATGTTAACTATTTCAATTGCATTCTCAGGACAAACAATCCTGCAATTGTCGCATTTTGTACATAACTGATTATCAATTTCATGCTTTTCATAAGGGTTGAATGAAATAGCAATAACAGGACATTCCTGTGAGCATTTGGTACAACCTGTGCAATCATCAGTAACAACATATCTGATAAGGTCTCTGCATTTTCTTGCCGGACAAAGTCCCCTGGTATGAGCTTCATACTCTTCCCTGAAATATCTCAGACCGGTG
>JAPLED010000054.1 GCA_026391475.1 Bacteroidia bacterium
GCCACATCCTGAACCGGTTTATTCTGATTAATTCTTTGTGAAATAAACAATTGCATATTCCGGATTGAAACAGGTATGTCAACTTTCTTTCTCCGGCATGCATTCTCGCAATATCCCGGACATTTGGCACACAATATTTCCGACGAGCCATGCTCTGAAAGGGAAAGTTTTAATGCAGCATCAAAATCCTTTGCAGTAATAAGTCTGTTCATAAGAGGAATATTGTATCCGGCAGGACAAACAACTTTACATGGAGCTTCACATTCGGCACGGTGCTCAGATAACAGGAGTTCAATGGCTTTACGTCTTAGCGAAATCACCTCTTCTCCTGAAATATCTATATCCATTCCCTCTTGAACTAAAGCTGAACATGACGGTACGAAACTATTTGTTCTGTTGTCTTTTACCATACAAACCATACATGATGAATAATGAGGCAGTCCCTCTTTATGGCATAGTGTGGGAATATTGAATCCTGCACTTCTGGCAACATCCAGAATGGTTAATCCCTCCGGAGCTTCATAATCAGTATTATTAACCTTTAACTTAACCATTGATATTTATTATTTCAATAGCATTTTCAGGACAAACGATTCTGCAAGTGTCACATTTTGTACATAACTGATTATCAATTTCATGCTTTTCGTAAGGGTTGAAAGGAATAGCATTTACAGGACATTCCTGTGAGCATTTGGTACAACCTGTGCAATCATCAGTAACAACATATCTGATAAGGTCTCTGCATTTTCTTGCCGGACAAAGTCCCCTGGTATGAGCTTCATACTCTTCCCTGAAATATCTCAGACCGGTGAAAGATTTTCGAGCTCATCAATATCAGAAAGGGTAGCATTGCCTTCACTCAATCTGGTAATAATATTCAGCATCTGTTTTGTGCCAATTCTGCAAAAGGTGCATTTTCCACAGGACTGTTTATGAGAGAATGTCAGAAAATATTTTGCCATATCAACCATACAGTCTGTGTCGTCGAGCACCACTATTCCACCCGATCCCATCATGGCACCCATTTTTGTAAGTTCCTCATAATCAATAGGTGTATCAGCTTCACTTGCAGGAATACATCCACCTGAAGGTCCGCCTATCTGGACTGCCTTAAATTTCCTGCCTTCAGCAACACCATCACCAATCTTTTCAACTATCTTTCTTATTGTTATTCCCATAGGAACTTCGATGAGACCTCCTTTTGATATCTTTCCGGCAAGAGCAAACACTTTAGTTCCCTTGCTTTTGCCACTTCCGATCGACCTGAAAGCTTCAGCTCCATTAGAAATAATCCATGAAACTAAAGAAAGAGTTTCTACATTACTGACAAGTGTCGGCTGGCCCCTGAAACCTTTTATCGCAGGGTAGGGCGGCCTTAAATGTGGAGTCCCGCGCTTACCTTCGAGAGAAGATATTAATGCAGTTTCTTCACCACAGACAAAAGCTCCGGCACCTTCAAAAATCTTAATATTAAATGAAAAACCTTTACCAGAAGGCTTATTGCCCAGAATACCTTTTTCATAGCACTGTTTCAAAGCATTTCTCACCCTTGTAACGGCAAGCGGATACTCTGCCCTTATATAGAAAATGCCTTCTTTAGCACCTGTTGCATAACCAGCGATAATCATACCTTCAATAACCCTGTAAGGAAAAGATTCAAGCAACATCCTGTCCATAAACGCTCCCGGATCTCCTTCGTCACCGTTGCAGACAACATACTTTGGATCACCGGTTGCCAACATGGAAATTCTCCATTTATTACCTGCCGAAAATCCTGCACCTCCTCTTCCTCTTAATTCACTCTCTGTTAATATATCAACTATTTTATTCTGATCCAACTTGTCAATACATTGATTAAGCACTTCAAAACCACCTAACATACAATATTCTTCAAAAGAATCCGGAGAAAGAACACCACTGTGGTTTGTAGCAATATGTACCTGATATTTCAGAAAATTATTGAGATATTTTTCTCTAACCTTTCCCGGAATATTGACCGGGCTGGCAAGCTTGTCGTCAGAAAGAAAAGTATCAACAAGATCGTAAATATTATGCTTTATTCTTTTGTTTATAGTCCTGGGCCTTACATGTTTAAGAAGTATCTCCTCAACCTGATGTTTACTTACATTTGTATATCTTGAATGGATATTTTCTCTGGTAACTATCTCCAGTAAAGGTGTCTGGTTACATACTCCCACACAGCCAACCGGCTTCAGTCTAATTTTAAGATCATATTTTTTCTTTATATCAACTATTTCAGACAAAATCTCTTTGCTTCCGCCTGCGACACAACAAGAACCTAAACCGATTCTGATTTCAGCATCAATATCCTCCTTGTTATCAGTATCATGATGGCTAACACTTTTATTCTCCACATTAAGAAAATTTTTAATGATCTCCTCTGTCTGGGTAGGTTTTACATGACCATAGGTTTTACCATCAATCTGAACAACAGGGGCCAATGTGCAACAACCAAGACAAGCTACCTCTTCAATCGAAAAGAGATTGTCTGGTGAAGAATTCCTGGTACCATCAATATTAAGTACCCTTTTAAATGCCTCGGAAATCAGAGGGGCTCCTTTCACATGGCATGCGGTTCCTGCACAAATCTTTATTGTGTGTATACCGGCAGGAATATGCCTAAACTGCGAATAAAAGGTAGAGACACCCGATATCTGCCCCGGAGTGATCTCAGTTACCTTACAGATATGTTTAAGCGCTTCTGAAGGGAGATAATTCAGTCTTTTCTGTACCTCCTGAAGGATGAGGATAACCTTTTCCTGCTCTCTGCCGGTCAGTTCAACTACTTTATCCACGACTGAAGTTATATCATCAACAGTAGTCTGATGGCAGTCGCACCCGTTGGTCAATATTTTTGCCTCCCCGTTTTTCAATTCTTCGAAATGCAATAAAGGTTTTTCTTTCCTCTTATATAAATTTTCTTATCAGAAAAAGCAGGTGTACAATCGGCACTTTCCCCCAGAGATGATTCTGCAACCAGCTGAAATTCTGATTTGGCTTTTACAATATGCATAACACCGCTCCTGTCAAGAAGATAAACCATATCATCTGCTATAATGGGTGAAGCATAAAACTGATCCATAAAGTAATGTGTCCACAGAGTATCACCCTTTTCCGGATTATAACAGACAACATCACCATTCCCTGTTGAAATGAATAAGAATTCATCATTAGCGACCGGACTGGAAACATCTGGTGTATAGGTATTGTCTTCCCATATTATCGAGGCTCCAGTTCCGGGTTTAATTGCAGTAAGCTTGGCATAATCAGTTACTGCATAAGCCATTGTGTTGTTTACTGCAACTGATGGTGCAACATCATTGCTCATACATTCAACTGACCATAACTCTTTACCTGTTGACGGATCATAACTGCTAACTTTTGGATTTCCGTTTATAATCAGTTGTGGTTTTCCATCGAAATAAGCCAATACGGGAGAAGACCAGACTGGATGTCCCTGCCTTAAAGTTTCCCACTTCTGGTCGCCTGTTTCAATATCAAATCCTATCAACGATATCTTTTTTTCACTATCGTACTGGACGAGCAGCAGGTTTTCATAAATCATCAGTGAAGATGAATACCCATAACTGTTTTCAGGAACTCCTATGTTTTTCGCCCATTTCTTCTTTCCATTCATGTCGAAACAAATAAGGTTGCCATTGGCGAAAACGGCACACACTTCTTTCCCATTTGTAGCAACTGTAGACGCTGCCAGCCCTGCATCCTGGTCCACTTTTGGCAATACTTCAGGTTCTCCGGGAATATTGAAAGCAGAGCCGATCCACAGAATATCACCTGTTTTCTTATTGATACAATACACTTCACACTCCATATCCTGAGCTCCAGTAATAAAAATCTTATCATCCCAAATAACCGGAGAACTCTGTCCTTGTTTTGGTATCTCAATTTTCCACTCTATATTATTTCCTGTAACACCATCCCATTCTGTTGGATAGCCGCTTCCTCCGGCTATTCCGCGACTATCCTGACCACGAAAAAACGGGAAATTCGTTTTATCAGGTTTAGGGGCAGTTTCCTTGCTTTTCGCTTCTGATTTTGCAGAGGTTCCTGATTGTCCCGAGGGATCAGGAAGGTCATTACGCAGAACAAATGAAGCTACTATTGCTGTTAAGGAAATAACAGAAGCTGTTGCTATCAGATATCTTCTGTTCCTTTTTTGTTGAAATGAAGAATCATTTTTTGCTCCGGGAAGCAGAGGGTTCAGTTTTTCATTGTCTGAAATAAGTCTCTGACAAAAAATTAAGATTATAGCACCTGCCAACAGGAGGTATGAGCCGGTTTCCACCTGCCATCTTGAAGAAAAGTAAGCTTTCCTGGCCATAAGATCCATTGCTCTTACCTGCTCAGCCTTTGCAGCATTTGCCGGATCCTTATCGTACTGATCCTTAACTGAAAGCAATACCGGATTATCCAGAGGATTTATGGTTTTTAATTGTACCAGGCTGAAGATCATTGTCAAAGCAACAACAAGGGTAAAGCCTCCCGCTACCTGGCTGATCACTTTAAGAATGCTGATATCTTTTTCATTAAGTTTAAGCTTCATTCTGAGTCTGTACTTTAATAGGACAATATTTAAAACATCTCCCGCAACTGAAACACCTTCCCTGGTGTGGTTTGTATTCATTTCTCTTACTTCTGATTGTGAGAGATATCATTCCAATTCCAAGTGAAATCCCCAGGAACATGCCTGCCCATGGTGATGCTTTTCTGAAACGGCTTATAATAATTTCTTCTTCAGCAAATAATTCAATTTCTGTTTTTCCCGATTCCTTAAAAGCAACCACAGCCTTTGATAAAGATTCAATTCCGGTTTCTTTTTCCAATCTTATCTCTCTTGCCAGTCTTACCGCACTATCTACACCGGCCAAAGAAGGAGCAAGGCTGTAAAGAATATATGCTCCTGATACTGCAAACACAGGAATAAGCAGGAAGTATAAAATGAAGTGCTTTCTCGATTTTTCAGGTTCCTCCCTGTTTTGATCTGTATCTGATGGAATTATAGCATCATAAGGACAAGTCTCTTCGCAAAGTCTGCAATTTGTGCATTCTGCCGGTGTTATTGTAAGATGCTTTCCGGCATACCTCGAAAAAACATTAAGTAAAACACCATATGGACAGAGGTACCTGCAATATGGTCTGTTCACAAATATCCCGGCTAAGAGTAAAAGAGCACCAAAGATTATCAATGTATAAGTTGCATCGAGCCTGAATATTCCGATGAAAGGATCGTACCTGCATATTATGAACTGACTGTTTGTTGAAGCAAAAAGTACAGCAAGGGCAAGATAAATAAATGGCACGGATGCAAGTATAATTTCTACTGTTTTTGGAAGTTTGACCGGTTTAAACCCGGTGAGTTCCTGAATAGCTCCAAGCGGACAAACCCCTGCACAGAATACACGTCCGTAGGCAAGTGCAAAAAGAAGAGGAATTATAAAGAATAAAAGGGCCGAGAGAGGAATTGCATAACCATCGTTGAAAAGTGCCAGCGCTACATTCTGTACCGACCCGACCGAACAGATACAACCCTGCCTGTAAAATCCAAAATATGCAAGGGAAAACACTGACATCCATATCAAACCCTGTCGTGAGCGCTTTTTCAATGCCAGCCAGGTGGTTACAATCAAAGCACTGATTAATACGGCAACATCAAAGTATTCCCACATCGGTCCGCGCTGGTTGAGGAGTTGATTGGTAGGGTAGGTATAACCTGACTCAAATTCAGGTCGGGGAAACCTTTGTTGCGCAAACAGCATTGAGTGCCAGATAAATAGGAATATCAGGATAATATATGGAACTAACTTCTTCAACTTTTATCTTTTATTTTTCACTTTTATCTTTTGTCTTTAAGTATATACTCTTCATTTACCGGCACCCGTATTATAGCATTCGATGGGCAAGTGCGGGCAATTGAACATTGATTGCAGTTTACACACCGGTCATGTCTGATCTGCATATATAATGAGCCATTGCCAAAATCAGCACACCCCTTCACACATTTTGCACAACCATCACACAGATCTTCATTAAATGTATATTCAAAATATGGCTCTTCAACAAACTTCCTGGTTATTGCACCTGTAGGACATAACTGGTTTTCGGCTCCTGTGCTTATGGTTTTAACTCCCTGACGGAGATAACCTCCGCACAGATCACAGTAACCACACATCCGGAAAGCATGTATACATTTTGATGCTGAAGGAGTTAATACACAATTAGTCTTGCATTGACCGCATTGCGTGCATTTAAACGGATCGATCTGCCATACATATCCGGCTGCTGAAGTTTTTTTTGCAAGAGCAACAGGGATTATAACAAGGGGAACTGCAACGATCAGTTTACCTGCTCTTCTTACAAAATCCCTCCGTGACTGATATTTATTCGTTCCTTCGATCATACTTCCTGCAATTAATATTTATTACAGTCTGTTTCTCCATTGCAAATCCCTTTTCCCGGGCATATAGAACAATCCTTGCCTTTTACAACCTTGTTTCCCAATGAAAAGACTATTATCGATAGCAGCAAAAGGAGTATATACCTTATTAGCTTTCTGAAGAAATCAATTCTGCTCATATGTTGTTGTTAATAAGATTATTACTGTTATTTAAACCCACCCCTAACCCCTCCATGAAGGGGAATTTATTAACAGAATTCTTTTTTTATAATCTTTTATCTTTCCCCTTTTGTCCTTTGTCTTTTACCTCCTTCAACCCACCCCTTGCCCCTCCCAGGAGGGGATTCTTAAAACCACTTTTGTCTTCTTCCTATTGCCCCATGCTTCGTGCTCCAAGCTTCAAACTATTTCCGGGTAAATATATAAAGTTTAGAGTCAGCAGGATTTGCTGCATAAATAGTTTTTCCATCCGCAGAAGCCAGATCCAAAGGTATTGACGCAATAAACTTGTTTTTTGAAGAAACAAATTCAACAAACTCGCCCTTTTTATTAAGGATTTTAATCCTGTTAATCCCTTTCTCAGCAGTAACAAATCCATCAGGAATGATAATGAAATGAGCAGGATTGCAGCATCCGCAAAACGCTCCGGGGGCTGTTCCCGGTTCTCCAAAATAGCTTTTAAATACGCCTTCAATATTTCTTGTTTCAACTCTTCTGTGACCTGTATTAGCTACAAGCAGAGTATTGTCGGAACCCAGAGCAACGTCGAAATAAGGACTGGGGACAATGAATTGTCCGTCGTTCTGACCGATCAATTTTTTAACCCCGCCTTTTTTATCAAGAATAAATAACATTTTGTTCCCGGCATCTGCGAAAGCAACATATGATCTGTTTGCAGTAACAGAAGTAATAATACCATTATCCTCAAACGGGCCCCATTCATCTTTAATCTCACCACCTGAACTGATTACCAGTATCAACTCCAATGTAGATGCAAAGATTGTATCACCATAATTCGAAAGCGAAGTTACCGGATAAGGAGTCTTAAGGTTCCACTTTAAATTAAGATCCTTGTCATAACAGGATACGAATGAATCTCCGCCAAGGTAAATATTTCCGGCTGATGAGACGGTGACGGCCTTCAGCGATCCTTCTTCTACCTTAAATTCACGGGAAACCAACCAGGAATCGGGAAGGGAATCAATAGCCCGGGTTTCATCTTTATTCTTAACAAAACCTTCCGGCCGTACAGAATCAAAAATCATATATCCTATAAAAACCAGGATAATAAATACTGAAACAATAGCTGCAATTTTCTTATTCATTTTGTTGATTTTTTCCAATATTAAGACAAAGTAAATTTCTGGCATCCCTCATAATAAGGTAATTACCTGCAATTGCCATAGGTCCCCATGCCTCTATTCCATTAAGGATCTTATGACTTGCCAACAGAGTAACACTATTATTCTGCATTCTGAAAAAATATAGTTTTCCGTCATCATCCAGAAGATACATTTTATCTCCACTTACAATATAAGGACCCAGTCCGCGGCCGAATCTGTTTTCTTTACCACTTGACCAGACAGGAGTCAGCAGATCTGATTTATGATAACAAACAAGCTGTTTCTTAAGAGGACCTGCATTCTCCGGCATAAGACTCCAGATGTAATCTCCGATTATTATGGGTGTTTGCTGGTCGCTCGAAATTCCATTCGTTGCTTTATGTTGTTCCAGGACAGTTGCCGAATATCCTGATCCCTCCGCATTGATTCTGATTCTGGCACCACCAGCACCATAACTTCCAAAAACTGCAATTTCGTTATTGCCAAGAAGGAGGGGGGAAGCTGCAGTTGTTGCGGGGCTCCATTCAGTTGTCTTCCACATCAGCTTTCCAATATCATCTCCTTCAGCAGAAATACCACATACCCCGCCTACAGCATTATAAACATACATTCGTTTCCCATGTATGACCATTGGCATAATTGAACCGTGAGACATTCTTAATGTATCCGGATTCGGGGTTTTCCATATAACCTTGCCTGTGGCGCAATCAACTCCTATCATAAGTGCCTTTCCACCCGGAGCAATAACTGCTACATCATTATCTATCAATGGGCACTGTCCCGTATAAAAATCAGGTGTAATTCTGCCTTTTTCTTTTCCCGGTATCTCATATTCTTTTTCAAGATCTATTGTCCATAACCTATTGCCATTCAGCGGATTGAGGCACATCACGTGTGATCGTGGACCAATTGACACAAGATATTTATCAGTAACAGCAGGGATTGTTCTTGAATATCCATGATTTCGCTTCAGATCAACATAATACCAGCGCCTCCATAATTCTTTTCCTGACTTAAGAGAGAAACATCTCAGAGCATCAGCTTTTTTTCTTTCATTATAATCGAGAAGATATACTCTTCCGTTATGAACTGCCGGACCTGCATATCCTTCTCCAAGGGTGGTTCTCCACATGATTGCCGGCCCGGAAGTATCCCACGTCTCGGCAAGAGGTGTTGTATCTTTATTTACATTATCAAAATCGACTCCTCTGAACCTTGGCCAGTCACCGGCAACAATTTCATCCGGTACAGCAAGAGTGTCAAAAAACTCACCTATGATTACTGAGTCAGATCTGGCTTCCATTTTAGGCCGGTTATCCATTCCGGGAACTCTCTCAGTAACCTCAAATGGTTGATCTTTAAGCAGCCACCATAACAAAACCGCTACAAAAGTTGTAACTGCAACTCCAATAATTATTATACCATATCTTTTAACAGGTATCATCTACTTCAATATGATATATTAATGAAATCGCAATATAGAAAAACCACATCTATATAAGGGCAGAGTAGTGATATTTTATACATTTTTTAATAATGATTTAAAAATTTTTAACATCATTTAGAATCTTTGGTAAAAGACTTTTTTTAATAATACTTTTGATCTTAAAATCTTCAAAAACATGATTTTTGTCATGTTAATAATATTTATCAAATACAATTATTATATAGTATTTATTTACTATTTATATTTATTTACTTATATTTTATAATGTTTATATAACATTTAATATCATATTGAATAATGATTATTAAAATATTATTAGCTTTGCGCCCTGAGTTTCTTAATTGCATTTATTCACATAACAATTAAAAGAGGAATAAGATGTGTGGGATTGTAGGCGTTTTTGATCTGAAAGTAAACTATATGGAGTTAAGGGCAAGTGTCCTTAAAATGTCAAAGAAAGTAAGGCATCGTGGTCCGGATTGGTCGGGAATATTTTATTGTGATAAGGCAATACTTGCTCACGAAAGGCTATCTATCGTTGATCCTCAGTCTGGTAAACAGCCATTATACAGTAAAGATGGAAACCTTGTACTTGCAGTAAACGGCGAGATTTATAATCATCAGGAGATCCGTAAACGTTATGAAAATTCATATGAGTTTCTTACGCATTCAGATTGTGAAGTAATCCTCCCGCTTTACCGTGATAAAGGTCCGGCTTTCATTGAGGAATTAAATGGGATTTTTGCCTTTGCTCTATACGACAGAGAGAAAGATTGCTATTTCATTGCACGAGACCACATCGGGATAGTACCGCTTTACATCGGTTGGGATTCTTTTGGAAATTTTTATGTGGCTTCCGAACTGAAAGCTCTTGAAGGTGTTTGCAATAAGATTCAGGAATTTCTACCCGGGCATTACCTTTATAGCAAGGAAGGTGTAATGACTAAATGGTATAGACGTGACTGGATGAATTATGCTGCTGTGGAAAATAATGAAACAAATATCGAAGATCTAAAAGTTGCCCTGGAAGCAGCTGTTCATCGTCAGTTAATGTCGGATGTACCTTATGGAGTACTTCTCTCCGGAGGTCTGGATTCATCTGTTATCTCTGCAATTGCGAAAAAATTTGCGCCAAAGAGGATTGAGACGCAGGACAAGAGTGAAGCATGGTGGCCGCAATTACACTCTTTTGCTGTTGGGCTGGAAGGCTCGCCTGATCTGGCTGCAGCACGAAAAGTAGCCGTACATATCGGGACGATCCATCATGAAATTAACTTTACCGTTCAGGAAGGTCTTGATGCAATCCGTGATGTAATATATCATATCGAAACATACGATGTTACAACAATCAGAGCATCAACACCAATGTACCTGCTTGCGAGGGTAATAAAATCAATGGGAGTGAAGATGGTCCTTTCCGGTGAGGGTGCCGATGAAATATTCGGAGGATATTTATACTTCCATAAAGCTCCTGATCCTAAAGCTTTTCATGAAGAGACTGTGAGGAAGATCAGCAAATTGCATCTCTACGACTGCCTCCGGGCAAACAAATCCCTGGCAGCCTGGGGCGTGGAGGGGCGTGTTCCTTTCCTCGACAAAGAATTTATGGATGTTGCAATGCGCCTTAATCCTAAAGACAAGATGATCAATAAGGAACGGATGGAAAAATGGGTCCTGAGAAAAGCTTTTGAAGATTATCTGCCTCCTAGCGTTGCCTGGAGACAAAAAGAACAATTTTCAGATGGAGTCGGCTATAGCTGGATTGACACTCTGAAGGCTCTGGCATCAAAAGAGGTTTCAGATGAACAACTTAAAAATGCAAAATACCGTTTTCCGATTAATCCTCCACCAACTAAAGAAGAATACTTCTACAGAACAATATTTAATGAGCATTTTCCATCTGATTCTGCGGCTTCATGTGTACCTTCCGTTCCTTCTGTTGCCTGCAGCACACCGGAAGCACTTGCCTGGGATGCTTCATTCAGAAACCTGAACGATCCTTCCGGCAGAGCTGTGAAAAGTGTTCATAACGATTCATATAAATAGCTTTTTTTTGGCTGTCTAAAAAACTCACCACCCCCCCCGACAGTACTGTCGGGGTACTCCTCCTCTGAAGAGGAGGAGAAAGTTAATATATTGATTATCTTAACTTTCCCCTCCTTTTTAAAGGAGGGGTGTCATGCCCGTAGGGTCATGACGGGGTGGTTAATCCCACTTTTTGTACAACCCTTTTGGGGGGCAAACTACCTTTAGGGGAGGATATTTTGTTGTTGGTTTCTCAATTTATTGTTATAATTTTAGGCTATACAGGAAAGAGGAATTTTCTTACTCATCCTGACGAAAAATTATAAAATGAAAAACCGAATCTCCTTAGCAATCTGCACTTCTGCCGCACTTGTTTCTCTGACTCCAGATAGCAGGAAAGAACCATTGCCAAACATTGTTTATATCCTTGCCGACGATCTTGGTTATGGTGATTTAAGCTGTTACGGACAGCAAAAATTCTCCACTCCTAATATTGACAGACTGGCCCGTGAAGGGATGTTATTTACACAGCACTACACAGGGTGTACTGTATCGGCTCCTTCACGATCGTGCCTTATGACCGGACTTCATACCGGTCATACCCCAATTAGAGGAAATAAAGAATGGAAACCGGAAGGACAATGGCCATTGCCTGCCGCATCTTATACCGTTGCCGAAATGTTTAAGACAAAAGGTTATGTAACCGGGGCATTTGGTAAATGGGGATTGGGCTATATTGAAACAGAAGGTGACCCTAATTCCCAGGGATTTGATGAGTTTTATGGTTACAACTGCCAGAGTCTTGCCCATAATTACTATCCCGATCACCTCTGGCATAATCATGAGAAAGTTCTTCTTCCGGAAAATGACAGCAGTAAAACCGGAATATACAGCCCAGATCTTATCCATAAGGCTGCTCTTGAATTTCTTGAAACAAATAAAGACAAACCATTCTTCCTTTTCTATCCGACTACAATCCCTCATGCGGAACTCTTTGCCAAAGAGGAATATATGAAGATGTTCAGGGGAAAATTTAATCCTGAAAAATCATATAAAGGGGTAGATGAAGGTCCTGATTTCCGTCGTGGTCCTTATGGCTCACAGCCTGAGGCACATGCAGCTTTTGCAGCAATGATAACCGAACTCGATGATTATGTGGGCGAACTTCTGAGTAAACTTAAGGAACTTGGACTGGAGAAAAATACTATAGTGATCTTTGCATCAGATAATGGTCCTCACCTTGAAGGTGGTGCTGATCCTGATTATTTCAACAGTAACGGTCTTCTTAAAGGGTATAAACGCGATATGTATGAAGGAGGAATACGAACCCCGATGCTTGTCAGGTGGCCGTCTAAGGTCAAAGCAGGATCAAAAAGTGACCATGTTTCAGCATTCTGGGATATCTTACCAACATTTGCCGAAATAGCCGAAGCTGAAAATCCTGAGAGCATTGACGGAATATCTTTTCTACCATCATTACTTGGAAAAAAACAAAAGCAACATGAATATCTCTATTGGGAGTTTCATGAGCAGGGGGGTAAGATTGCTGTCAGGATGGGTAATTGGAAGGCTGTTAAATTAAACATTGACAAGACTCCCCAGGGATTAACAGAATTGTACAATCTATCAACTGATATTGGTGAAACAAACAATATAGCATTATCAAATCCTGAAATCGTTAAGAAGATGGAAGAAAATATGAAACAAGCACATAATCCTTCAGAAGCTTTCCCTTTTACTTATGAAACTCCTAAAAAATAACTTCGTAAACTTTAGCTCCTTCGTGCCTTACGGAGCTCTTGGCATGATATCACAAGTCCGATCTTGGAGAAAAAAATAATGTTGCCCCACAAAACCCGGTTGTTGTGAAAGAATTAACAGATCTTCTGCAGAAGATAAAAAATGATGGAAGAACAAGATTCTGAATTAGTTGTGTGATTATTAATTTCAAATTTTCAAATTCTCAAATTCTCAAATTTATTAAATGTTAAATGATAGAATAAAGTTGTTCGGACTAGGTATAGCATCAATAGTAAGTATGAATGCAGCTGCCCAGAAAATTACTCAGCAGCGCCCCAACATCATCTATATCATGAGCGACGACCATGCTTACCAGGCCATTAGCGCTTATGGCGGCTCTCTCAAAGACTTTGCACCAACACCCAATATCGACTGGATAGCTGCTAATGAAATAGAAAAAGTTATTAGTTCAGACTCCTAATTGCTACGATCTCTATGCAGATCCAAAAGCATATTATGCCTGAGCTTCGTCTTTATGAAACAAATGAATAATATGGAAAATCATGAACCAAAACCCTCAGTCTTTTTGGAGCATCTCCGTTACAGAATTACTTAACAGGCTTCATACAACAACCAGCGGTCTTACAACCGATGAAGCCAAAAAGAGGCTTACAAACTATGGTGCAAATCGTCTGATACCCAAAAAAAGATCGGATGCAATCACTCTCCTTTTTGCCCAGTTTAAAAGCCCGATTATTCTAATTCTCATATTTGCAACGGGATTGTCATTGTTTTTGCATAACATGGTTGATGCTTCAATCATTCTTGCCATCGTCGTCATCAGCGGACTCCTTGGTTTTTGGCAGGAGCACAGTGCATCCAATGCTGTAGAGAAATTACTTGCCATAGTACAAATTAAAGCTGCGGTATTTCGCGATAGAAATCAACAAGAAATTCCCATTGAAGAGATTGTGCCGGGTGATATCATTATCCTGAATGCCGGTGACATTGTTCCGGGAGATTGCCTGCTTCTTGAATCGAAAGATCTGTTTGTAGATGAAGCCATGCTTACCGGCGAAACCTTCCCGGTTGAAAAAGCTGTTTTAGTATTACCTGCCAATACCGCCCTCGCACAGCGAACAAATACAGTCTGGATGGGCACCCATATAGTAAGCGGTAACGCAAAAGCATTAGTTACACTTACCGGCAAAAACACTGAATTTGGTAAGGTGTCGGAGCGACTTAAACTCAAAGCTCCGGAAACTGAATTTGAACATGGCATACGAAGATTCGGCTATTTTCTTGGAGAAGTCACGCTGACATTGGTGGTCATCATATTTGCCATCAACGTTTATTTGCACCGGCCTGTCCTCGAATCTTTTCTTTTTTCACTTGCACTTGCGGTTGGATTAACTCCACAGTTATTACCTGCGATCATCAGCATCAATCTTGCACATGGCGCTAAAAAGATGGCTCAAAAGAAAGTGATAGTAAAACGGCTGGCTTCTATCGAAAACTTCGGCAGCATGAATGTGTTATGCTCCGATAAAACCGGTACTCTCACCGAAGGAAACGTGCAGGTAGAATCCGCACTCGATGTGAATGGAGATACGAGCGAAAAAGTATTTCTGTTTTCTTATCTCAATGCTTTTTACGAAACTGGCTTTACAAACCCTATCGATGAAGCCATCCTTAACTATCGTAAGATTGACCTGTCGGAATACCGGAAACAGGATGAAATTCCCTATGATTTTCTTCGAAAGCGTTTAAGTATAGCAGTTACATATGGCGATGCTCATTTGATGATAACCAAAGGTGCACTGACTAATATACTTGATGTATGTTCTTCTGCAGAAACTAATGAGGGAACTATGGTTGTAATCGCATCAGTGCAGGATCAGATTCAGAAACACTTTGCAGAGTTCAGTAATAAGGGCTTTCGCACCTTAGGTATTGCTTACAAAAATATGCCATCGGGATCGCTCATAAACAAAAGCGATGAGGCGGATATGACGTTTTTAGGTTTTCTCACCCTTTTTGACCCGCCAAAGGCAAATATCACTGACACCATTGCCATCCTGAAGAACCTGGGTGTTTCACTCAAAATTATCACAGGCGATAACCATCTTGTTGCAGCGAGCCTTAGTAAAAAAATGGGACTGTCGGATACTAAAATTATCACCGGCCCTGAACTTCGTCAGATGAGCGACGATGCGCTGCTCAGACATGTGGGTGCAGTGGAAGTTTTTGCCGAAATAGAGCCCAATCAGAAAGAACGGATTATTATTGCCATGCGAAAGGCTGGAAATGTTGTAGGATACATGGGCGATGGTATCAATGATGCCTCTGCGCTTCATGCTGCCGATGTGGGAATTTCAGTGGATACAGCTGCGGATGTTGCGAAGGATGCAGCTGATATCGTATTGCTCGAAAAGGATCTGGGCGTTTTGGTTGAGGGTGTGCGAGAAGGGCGAACGACCTTTGCCAATACACTGAAGTACGTGTTCATGGCCACAAGCGCTAATTTTGGGAATATGTTCAGCATGGCAGGAGTATCGCTCTTTATTCCATTTCTTCCATTGTTGCCCAAGCAGATTCTGCTCACCAACCTTATGACCGACTTCCCCGAAATGGCCATCGCCACCGACAGTGTGGATGAGCAAATGATTGACTATCCCCGGCGCTGGGACATCAAGGCCATTCGCAAGTTTATGATTACTTTCGGTCTGGTAAGTTCTGTGTTTGACTATCTTACCTTTGGCCTGCTTTTGCTCGTCCTTCACGCCAATGAGGGTCAGTTCAGAACCGGATGGTTTCTGGAATCGGTTATCTCAGCATCGATGATTGTACTTGTTATCCGGAGCAGGAAGCCTTTTTTCAGGAGCAGACCTGGGAAATATCTGTTAATTGCAACACTGTCGATTGCTGTAATAACGTTAATTATACCCTTCACCCCACTTGGAAATATTTTTGGATTCAGCCCGCTCACTCTCTCTACATATTTACTTTTATTGCTGATTGTGGTGGTTTACATTATCGCAGCAGAAATTACCAAAATAATTTTTTATAAGAAGGTTAAATTTTAAAATACTCAATCGAATTTATTCCATCTGATATTGATCGGTTTGGGGTAAGTTGCTTCTCACTAACATTGACTGGACAATAAGAGAAAGTGCAAGAGCAAAGTAGATTTACATTTTCTCAAACTCCACATTAAGCTCGCTTCTTTCGCCATCGGCTACGCTTACAGTAACCTCTTTTTCTATATAACCCGGTTTGTTTATTACAACCTGATAAACCCTGAAAATCAATTAATCATATTATTATTACCTTTGAAAAGAGAATCTCAATAACAAAATATCAAATCAGATGGGACACGACTCATCAGAGAAGGCAAGAGAAAATCAGATTCTTGAAAATGAACGGAAAAGACTCAGGACACTTATTGAGACTATCCCTGATTTGGTATGGCTCAAAGATCCGGATGGTATTTATCTTTTATGCAATCCGAAATTTGAAAGGTTTTTTGGAGTCAAAGAGTCTGAGATCATTGGGAAAAGTGATTTCGATTATGTACCCGAAGAGTTGGCTCAGTTTTTCCGACAGAAAGATAAAGAAGCACTGGAAGGAGGCAAACCTTCAACAAATACTGAATGGATAACTTATGCTGATGACGGTCACCGTGAATTGGTTGAAACCATCAGAACCCCGATGTATGATTCGAATGGAAAAATTATTGGGATACTGGGCATTGCACGTGATATAACAGCGCACTACCTTGCAGAGAACGATTCACGTAAATTCATGTTGGGTATCATCCTCAAGTCGGGACTCATACCTCCGGAAATCTACAAACAGGTCTGGGATACATTACTGGCGGGAAAACCGGTTAAAGGTGAGATAAAAAACAAAACTAAGGACGGAAGGATCATCGATATCGATGCTTCAAATAACCCCATTCTGGATGAAAAAGGTAACATAGTCGGATTCCTCTCCATTAATCGTGACATTACGGAAAGAAAAAAGACAGAAAGCGAGTTAATCGTGGCAAAGGAAAAAGCTGAGGAGAGCGATCGCCTGAAAACAGCTTTCTTGAATAATATTTCCCATGAGATCCGTACTCCCATGAATGCTATTACCGGTTTCTCCGCGCTGCTCACAATACCTGACAACACTTTTGAAGAACAATCCATGTACATTGATTCAATTCAGAAAAGCAGCGATCTCCTTCTTTCAATTATCAATGATATCATCGATATTTCAGGTATTGAAGCAAAAGCAACTAATACCCGAATCAGTAAAGTCAACCTGAACTCAAAAATCGATAAATTATGCAAACAGTATCTGCATGCAGCATCAGAAAAGAATATCTGTCTCTTCTATAAAACTGCACTTCCGGCTGAAAAAGCTGAT
>JAPLED010000088.1 GCA_026391475.1 Bacteroidia bacterium
ATTCCAAAGAATTCCAGCTATTGCCCATAATCAAATAAAATCGGCGATATATATGTTTTATAACATATTTTTCTGATTAATGTTATAATTATCAATGGAGAGAATTTAAGTAAAAAAAAGTGCTACATTTACATAATTCAAAATTAAACGAGATAAGTGAGATTCAGCTTTGTATTGTTCATTGCGGTGATCTTAGCAATGACAGGGTACTCCTGTAAAGAAAAAGGAGTCAAATATATAGATCAGGGTGAAATCCATTATAATATTGATTATATAGGTACTTTTGGGGCTATGCCAAAAGAGATTCTCCCAAAAAACCTTATAGTTTCATTTAAAAAGGATAAAATACTGTTTGAGATGGTTTCTCCATTTGGCAATTCGGGAATTCTCAACCTGGCCAATCCGGAAAAAGGAATTTTTGATACTTACTTCAGCCTTTTCACATTTAAATATTATTATGCTGCTGAACCGGGCGAGTTATATCCGGGTTTGGAAGCAATGGAAGGAATGGTGGTCAGAAAAACAACAAAAACATCAATTATTTGCGGTTTCAACTGTAAGAATGCTGAGGTGACTTTCCCTTCTGACAGGGCGAAGGTCTATGATATATGGTATACAAATGAGATCAAAATAAAGAATTTCAGTGCCTCAACTCCATTCAACCAGATTGATGGGGTACTTATGAGCTTTTTATTTTTTATGGGTCCTTATGAGTTGCATTTCAATGCTGAAACAGTATACAAAAAGGACATGGCTGATGAGACATTTGAAAGAAGAGATAAATTCATAAGAGTATCGAGGGAAGATATCAACGAGTTTATTAATAAGATGATAAGCCTTTAACCGTTTGGTACTGGGTTCTTGTTGCTTGTTACTGGGTGCAGCAACTAAAAGTGAAATCATCTGTATCCTTTTTGTGTAAGGCTCAAAATTATTACCTTTGGATTGCTTTTAAAAAACGATTATTGTTTTGACAAAATTTTATGCAGAGATGAATAAAGAGAAGGAAGAGGTTGGCAAAAAGAGTACTAAAGCTGCAAAAGGTTCTGAAAAATCCAAATCCTTCCTTACTGACGAGAGGATAAAATTTGTTTTTGGTATTCTTGTAACAGGTTTTGCATTATATCTTCTTCTGGCTTGTGTTTCCTACCTCTTCTGGTGGAAAACAGACCTGAGCCTTTCGAATTCAGATGTAATATCAGGACCTGAAGTCGGAGTAAAAAACTGGTCTGGCAAAAGCGGACATTTTCTTGCTAAGATGATAATCGGATACGGCTTTGGATATGGTGCCTTTTTTATTCCGCTTATCTTTGGATCGATTGGATTATATCTGCTTAATTTTCCAAAAATCAAGCCCTTCAGACTTATTACAAAGTTTACTTTTGCGGCAATCATTCTTTCACTTATACTCGGTTTTATCTTTGGCAAGTCAAATGTTTATCTGGGGAGCGGTCCCGGAGGCGCACAGGGATATCTGATCACAAGGTGGATGAATGCTTTTATGGGGAAGATAGGAACCGGGGTACTTATAGCATTTATAACCATAACATATCTGGTATTTGCTTTAAGGGTCAAACCCAAATCATTCGGATTAAGATTACCTGCCTTCCTGAAGTTTAAGAAACCTGAGAAAAACCAGGATATTATTTCAGAAAACAATGTTGTTGCAGATTCAGCGACACCAGGGGAAGAGTCAGTTGTTGAATTTGTTGTTAAAAACACGAACATCAACATCGATCCTGATGATATTGATGGAGAAATTCCGGAACTCTTAACAACAGGTTCTATAATACGTGATTTTGATAATCACAGACAGGCTGCACCGCCTGGCAAAGGGGTTCCTATAAATATTACGCGTCCTGATGCCGGTGATACTCTCTCCGATCAGGAGGTTGATAAATTAATGGAAAACTATGACCCACGCCTCGATCTTTCGCATTATAAGTTCCCTCCTGTCTCTATTCTCAAAGAACACAAATCAGAAACTGCCTTTGATAATACTGAAGTTTTTGAGAACAAAGAAAATATCATTAAAACCCTTGGTGACCATAAAATCAGCATAAAAAGTATCTCTGCAACCATCGGGCCGACAGTAACTTTATATGAAATTGTACCCGAACGGGGTGTGAGGCTGGCACGTATTAAATCGCTTGAAGATGATATCGCCCTTAACCTTTCTGCACTCGGGATAAGGATTATCGCTCCTATTCCCGGAAGGGGAACCGTAGGTATTGAGGTTCCAAACAAAAAACCTGAAATAGTTTCCATGCGATCGCTTATCACCTCAAAAGCCTTCCAGGAGACAAAATTTGATATTGCCCTTGCACTGGGGAGGACAATTACTAACGAACCGTATATCGTTGATCTGACTAAAATGCCTCACCTTCTGGTTGCCGGAGCAACCGGTCAGGGAAAATCTGTCGGGATTAATGCCATCATCACATCAATTCTCTACAAGAAGCATCCTGCCGAAGTTAAATTTGTACTCATCGATCCCAAGAGAGTTGAACTACCATTATATACGAAGATCGAGAGGCATTTTCTTGCCAAGCTTCCGGGAGAAGAGGATGCTATAATCACTGATACTCAAAAAGTTATAAATACGCTGAACTCATTATGCATCGAGATGGACAACAGGCTTGAGCTGCTTAAAGCAGCCCAGTCGCGTAATATCAAGGAGTATAATGCGAAGTTTATTTCAAGGAAACTGAGCCCTGAAAAAGGCCATAAATATTTACCATACATAGTTCTGATCATTGATGAGTTTGCCGATCTGATAATGACGGCCGGCAGGGAAATTGAGGGACCGATAGGCAGGCTTGCACAACTTGCCAGGGCTATCGGAATACATCTTATCATTTCTACTCAAAGACCATCAACGAACATCATCACCGGATTTATTAAAGCCAATTTCCCGACACGAATAGCCTTTCGTGTTTTCTCATCTATCGATTCGCGGACTATTCTCGATGCTACAGGTGCTGACAGGCTGGTCGGACGCGGAGATATGCTTGTATCAGCAGGAAACGAACCGGTAAGGGTACAATGTGCATTTATCGACACCCCGGAAATTGAAGAGCTGACTGAATTTATCGGATCTCAGAAAGGTTATGCCGATGCCATGCATCTTCCGGAGTATATCGATGACAGTGAGTCTGGCGTTTTTGAAGTTGACCTTCGTAAGAGAGATCCGATGTTCGATGACGCTGCAAGACTTGTTGTTCAGCATCAGCAGGGTTCCACATCGCTAATTCAGAGAAAACTTTCGATCGGGTACAACAGGGCAGGAAGAATTATTGACCAACTCGAGGCTGCAGGTATTGTAGGACCGTTCGAAGGAAGCAAAGCCAGGGATGTTCTCTGCTCCGACTTTATTGCTTTGGAACAGATTTTGAAGCGTCTGGAATAAAGCCATCAAAATGAGAACCTCAATAATAAATTTTTCAGTAGTTTTTCTGTTGACTCTGAATGCCAGCGGACAAAATGATCAGCAAGCGATTAAAATCCTTGATAAATTCTCGGCAAGCGCTCTTGGAGCCCCGTCTGTTTCAATGAAATTCCAACTGGTTACAACTGACCAGATGGAAAACACAAATGATACATTGACAGGATCCATCATTCTCAGCAAGGATAAATATAAACTGGACCTGACCGATAATATTATATGGTTTAACGGTGAAACATCGTGGAGTTATCTTCCTGCTGAAAAAGAGGTTACAATAACAAAGGCTGACAAGAAAGACAATTCATTTCAGAATCGTCCATCGGCAATTTTCTCAATGTACAAAAATGATTATAAGAGCAGGCTCATTGAAGTGAGATCAGATTCATATATTATAGATCTCTATCCCGAAGATATAAAAAGCGATCTGTTGAGGGTACGTCTTTCCATAGGCAAATCCCAGTTGAATCTCAAGAGCTTGGAATATAAGAAAAGGGATGGGATAGTGGTCACTCTTCATGTCTGGGAATATAACCTGAAACTGAAGCCTGATCGTGATGCTTTTATTTTTCAGCCCGGGAAATTTAAAGGAGTTGAGGTTATTGATATGCGTTAAGCCGGCGTTGAGTCCCGCTCAGGGTAAGCAATCCTTATATGATAGATATTAGAAAGTCTTTTCTTGAAAACATTCTTGATATCAGAAATATCTTTGTAAGTAAGTGGCACATCAGAGAACTGACCATCCTGTTCCTGGACGTAAATTATTCTTTCAACCAGCTCACTTATAGTTTCTTCGGTATATTTTACAAGACTTCTTGAAGATGCTTCCACAGCATCTGCCATCATCACAACTGCTGTCTCTTTTGAAAATGGCTTTGGTCCTGGGTATGTAAACACCTTTTCCATACTCGTGTCCCGGGGATGGAGATCGGTATATTTCTTTAAGAAGTAATATGCTGTTGATGTCCCATGATGCATCCGGATAAAATCGATAATCTGAATGGGAACCTTGTAATTTTTTGCCAGCACTACTCCGTTTTTAACATGATTAATTATCACTTTTGCGCTATCCTCCGGATTAAGATTGTCGTGGGGACTTAATCCATCAGTCTGATTTTCAATATAGTATTTAGGGTTGGCAATTTTGCCGATATCATGATAAAGAGCGCCTGTTCTTACCAGAAGAAGGTTTGCGCCTGTTATCCTTGCAGCCTCCTCGGCAAGGTTGGCAACCTGAAGCGAATGCTGGAATGAGCCGGGAGCCTCTTCTGCAAGTTTTCTTAACAGGGGTTGATTTGTGTCTGCCAGTTCAAGCAATGTAGTATCTGAAAGAAACAGAAATTTCTTTTCGAAAATAAATATTAAGGGGTAGCTTATAAGAATAAGAACTCCGTTTCCGGCGAATAAGATAAAGTTGGACCAGATTACATTATCAATATTTCCGTGCTGCATTAAGTTAATTCCCATACTAAGGGCAGAATAGCTGACGACGACCATGAGGGCAGAAAAGAATAATTTAGCCCGCCGGTATATATTTGTCAATGTAAAAATTGCCACCATCCCTGATATAAAACTCATAAAAATAAATCCGAAAGGATCCGGAACCATAAATCCTGCAAGCATAATAGTTATCAGGAGAATAAATAATGCAAGCCGTGCATCGTAAAATGTACGTATGACTATAGGTATGATTGCAAACGGAATAAGAAACAGGATATTCTGATCAGGGAAAGTTATCATTAACCTGGTTAATACAATGAAAGATAGGATTGTAAGAATAATAAACAGTGTCTTGCGGGTCACTTCCAGTACCTCGGAACGGAAATGTGAGAGGAAGAGATACAGTACGAGGTAGCAGGAGGATACGAGGATAAGATTGCCAAGAAGCTTAAGCCAATTATCGTTCTCTTCCCGTGGCCATATTGCCACAACTATTAATATGCTCAGCAGAAATAAAATAAGATTAATGAAGAATTTTCTCGTTGGCTTCCAAATTTTCTGAACTTCAGACATTTCCTGGTATATTGTATAAACCTGATTATCATTGGCAAAATTAGATTAATTTTGAAAAAATTACTGTTGCATGGAAAAATATATATGTGAGAATGTCTTTGTCCCCTTAAGATCAGGTCCGTCACATAAAACAGAGATGCTGAGCCAGATACTATTTGGTGAGAAATATACTGTCATTGAAAAATCAGGCAGTTGGATGAAAATCGAAACTTTGTTCGACAAATACATGGGATGGATCGATATGGATCATCTGCAACATGCTGTTGATGAGGGAAATTCCTGTGGTCATGTACTTAACAGGGCTTTACTTTGTTATAAAAATGATAAGACAAAAATGGTTCTTGAAGCAGGATGTGAGGTTTTTAACCCCGATTTTGAAGATAAAATATTTGTTATCGGAAAAAATATTTACACAACCGGCAGTGAATTCAGTAACAGCTACATTTCAACTAATGATTCTCTGCCTGATACAGCAATGAAGTTCATTAACTGCCCTTACATCTGGGGAGGACGCATCCCTTCAGGAATTGATTGTTCAGGATTTTCACAGCTTGTTTATAAGATACATGGCATTGCTATTCCACGCGATAGCAGAGTGCAGGCTGAAGAAGGTAAAAATGTTGACTTCATTGATGAATCGTTACCCGGCGATCTTGTATTTTTCGATAATGAGAGAGGAAAAATATCTCATGTCGGAATGATATTATCCCGAGGGCTGGTTATCCATGCATCAGGCAGGGTCAGGATAGATTCGATTGATCACCAGGGGATATTTAAACCAGAGATCGGTAGTTATTCGCATCATCTCAGGACAATAAAAAGGATTATTTAATATAGAAAATGGTGTTGGGTGCTTGTTACTCGTTTATTGTTTCGCGTTTCGCGTATGTCAATATCAATGCCAAAATAACGTTGACCTTTTAAATTTTGCATTTTGCATTTTGCATTTTGCATTTATAAAAAAAGGCTGCTCTTTCGAGTCAGCCTTTTTTTTATAGGTAATAACAGATTACCATCCGGGGTTCTGTTCTGCTGCCAGTGTTGGGTTGATATCAACTTCTGTCTGCGGGATAGGCCACAGGAAACGATAATTTGAACCCGGAATGGCTACAACACCATAAGGACCAGGATAAGAAGTCCCAAGTGTAAATAATGAAGCTGCAACAGCTGCGTTAGCAAGTTTTGCCGGAATACCATCGATCGGGAAGTATGAGCAATCCTGCAGTCTGTGAATATCAGGCCATCTGCGTCCTTCACATAAAAACTCAATCCTTCTTTCTGTCAGTATAGCACCAAGAAGTGCAGTATTGTTCGCAAAACTTGTAGCCGTATAAGCCTGTGCAGCCGGATTAGCAAGTGAACGGTTCCTTACCATATTTAGATAAGTAAGAGCATCCGGATCGGGAGCACCGGCCATTGAAGCTGTACGGCAATAAGCTTCAGCAAGGTTAAGTATTACCTCAGTATACCTGATAACCGGAGAAGGATCAGTACTGTTGACATTATCCTTGTACTTATTAGTATATATAACACCTCCAACATTATTTATCATCCCGCCTGATGCTGCATTTCTCCTTTTATCATCTGTAAGCCATGACATGTTTCTCCAGATAATCGGGCTAATATTTACAAGATGACGATTATTGTACATCTGGGCAAGTGCCGCATTAACTCCGGGGTTATTGGAAGCTGAGTTTTCAATTGAAAAGACTGATTCTGTATTGCTATAGCCACTTGTGAAAGGAGTATTGGGATCAGCTGTAATAGTATATGCATTAGTCCCTGTATATGCCAGTAATTTTGCAGCTTCTGTCTTAAGCTTTGCAAAGTCCCACATATGGAGAGATACTCTTGTTTTATAAGCAATTGCAGCTCCTTTTGTAGCCCTGGTAATCTTTGCATTGCCTGTAACTGACCCCTTCAACGGAAGGTTTGCTTCAGCAAAATCGAGATCAGCCAGAATCTTTGAATAACATTCAGCAACAGTATTCCTGTGCTGTAAAGTTCCTTCATCCACTGCATCAAGAGTAACATAAGCCTTTTCGCGGTAAGGCACACCCATATGAGAAGCATTAGCAGTGTATTTATAGGGCCTTGCAAAATGGAAAAGCAGTTCAAGATGGGTTATTGCCCTGAAGAAATGAGCTTCTCCGAGATATATATTTCCCTGGGCTTCTGTAATCACCCCTTTTGAAACAGCACCAGTAACACCTTCAATTACAATATTTGCACGATTTATCAGCCTGTAACAGTCATTCCAGTAGTTTACGTTGTTGGCTGTGGTACGGTCGTATGTGGCGGTGTAGGTAAGCTGAAAAAACGTAGCATTGTTTACAACGTCTTCACCGCGGCAGTCGCCCTGCTCAATGAAAGCCGCACCAAAAGGATAGCCACGGTATGCACCTGCATAATATCCAAGTTCAGCGGCGTTATACATCCCGTTTACTGACAATGCCACGAGGCTGGGAGTTGAAAAAGCTGTTGCCTCAGATATGCTGGAGTAAGGATTCAGATCAATTATATCCTCACAGGAAGATATAAACAAAACAAGAATGAGAACGGGTAAAAGAACCAGTTTCTTCATGTGCTTTAATAATGACATTATATTTTTCATAATCGGTGATTTTTTTAGGTTACAAAGTCATGTTGATACCGAAAGTAACGACTCTCTGATTCGGAGTTGCATTATAATCCCGTCCATCTGATCCCACTTGTTCAGGGTCAATTCCTGTATATTTTGTTATCATCAGGATATCCTGACCCTGAGCAAATATTCTCAGATTATCAATACCAAACCTGCGGATCAGGCTTTTCGGAAGCGTATAGCCAATTGTTATATTTGATAATTTTAGGTAATTACCCTTTTCGATCCACCTTGTAAGACCCTGGTCGGCCTGGTTTACAAAGGTACTTCCATAATATAGTCTCGGAGTCCAGCCGTCACCAGGTTCGGTCGCGCTTTTCCATCTGCCGAGGATTTCTTTTCCGTTATTGGAGAAGTTCATATTGAAAAGGTCAACGCGTGTACGGTTATATATATAGTTACCGCCGCTGTATCTGAAATTCAAACTAGCGTCGAATCCCTTGTAATTTAATTTGGTTCCGAAACCTCCATAGTAAGTCGGAATAGAAGGCCCGATAATTTTCTTATCGGCAGTAGTCAGAGCATCTGCAGCAACGCTGACGTTAGTGGGATCATCTGGCAGATAAGCACGCCATGCGCTGTTAGGAATGTTTCCCTGGATTATACTTCCGTCAGCTTTCATATAGAGTGGATTACCATTGGCGGCATTTACACCCATATACTCCCATCCGAAAATAGAGTTGAAGGACTCTCCTACTCTTATCATATTATAGCTACCTGTTATATCTTTATCCTGGTAGAGAGATAGAACTTTATTCCTCATAAGAGTGATGTTTCCATCAACAGACCATGAAAAATCATTTCCACGGATGATATATGCCTCAGCTGAAAACTCATAGCCCCAGTTCTTCATACTACCAATGTTCTTGGCAACTGAGTTGCCCGGGACTCCGAGAGATGGAGCTATTGGTGCATTAAGGATTAATCCGTCAAGATTATTCAGGAAGTAGTCCATTGTAAGTTTGTATTTTCCATCCATGAATAAGACATCAAATCCCCCATCATATTTTGTACTGGTTTCCCATTTCAACTGGTCATTCCCTATCTGTGAAAATGCGATACCGTTATAGTCTGCATATTTAGCCGAACTGTAAAGTCCGAGATAAGGATAACGGCCTATATTTACGTTACCTACTTTTGCATAAGAAGCTCTGAATTTCAAATCTGAAACAATTCCTGTTATGGCTGACATGAATGGCTCTTTTGTGATAGTCCATCCGATGGATGCACCCGGGAACAGACCCCACTTATTGGCTTTTGGAAGAGCTGAAATTCCATCGTAACGCAGAGAGCCCTGTAGGAAGTATTTTCCTTTGAAGTTATAATTAAGTCTTCCGGCGTATGAAATAAATCCCTGTTCCGAAAGGCTGCCACCGGAGTACTGAGTACCATAAGTACCGGAAATTACATTATGATTGAAGAAACTATTTGAAAGGTCAGAACCGGTTCCCGAAAAACTGTTATTCCTGGTAAACTGGGTTTCATTAACAAGAGTTATTGCAACATTATGATCCGTGAAGAATGCCTTGTTAAAAGCAAGGATATTCTGGATGTTCCATATAACACCTTTTGAAAGGTCATTTCCAACCCTTCCGTTAGCACTTCTTCCGTCGCCATGGAGCGGGTCATAATACCAGAATCCCTCACCCAGTGAATTATCAACACCCACCTGGGTTTTAAAAGTAAGGTAGGGTAAAATATTAAACTGTGCATAAGCGTTTCCGAGGATCCTGTAAATAATAGATGCAAAAACATTATGATCAAGTACATACCTGATATTTGGTATATTATCTGATTCTTTTTCAAGATTGTTCCATCTTCCAACAACGTTTGGATCACCTGTTGCGCTGATAGGTGCAGGATAAGCAATGTCATCAATATTATAGCCTGTAGGGTGACCAGGGTTATAAACCGGCGTATTCGGGAGCTGATGTATTGCACTATAGATATTACCGGAAAGGGCATTAGTCCCTGTTTGTAATCCTAAGTAATCAGTCCTGGTCACACCAATGTTCGTACCGACTGTCAGCCATTTTCTGACTTTCTGATCAAGGTTTGTTCTAATCGTAAAACGCTTCATTTCATTGGGTAGTGTAACACCTTGCTGATCTGTATATCCCAATGAAAAATAGTAACTCGATTGATCATTTGCACCCGATAATGAAAGAGAATGGTCCTGCTGGAAGGCATTCTTTCTTAAAACGGCGGCCTGCCAGTCTGTATCAAATGTACGACCTGGAAAAGCAGTTCCGTCGTTAGATGCAATTGCGGAAAGTCCTGCATTAGCTCTTTTTTCATTTGAAATTATTACAAAATCGCCGGCATGAAGCAGGTCAAAAAGTCTGATAGGCTGAGCAACACCAAAATAGTTGCTATAGTTTAACTTCATTTTTCCTGATGTACCGCGTTTAGTAGTAATAAGCACTATACCGTTAGCTGCTCTGGATCCGTAAATTGCAGTTGCTGAACCATCCTTCAGGATTTCCATTGATTCAATGTCGGCAGGGTTGATATCGCCAAGGGAATTTGTGTTGGCATCACCACCAAGGTCTCCTGTTTGTATAGGAACACCGTCAACAACTACCAATGGATATGTACCCTGGTTTATTGATCCCTGCCCCCTGATTTGAAAGCGTGGAGCAACACCAAGAACACCTGATGATTTGGTTATAAGTACTCCGGCTGAACGACCTGCCAGCTGTGAATCAAAGCTGGGGGATGCGAGTGAAGCAAGAGCATCACCTTTTACTGTTGAAATTGCTCCGGTTACTTCCCTTTTCTTCTGAACACCGTATCCGACAACAACAACCTCATCAACTTTGAACACATCCTGCTCAAGTACTATATTAATTTTTGTTCTGCCTTCTATTGCTACTTCCTGTGTTCTGAAGCCAATAAAACTATACATAAGTGTTTGGGTAGTTGCAGGTACTGAAATGACATATTTTCCATCAGCCCCTGTAATCATACCAAGAGTAGTCCCTTTTACAGTAACGGATACCCCTGGTACTGCAAGACCATCTTCGGAACTGGTCACAGTCCCTGAAATTTGCACTGTCTGGGCCATAACAAGAGAACCTGTCAGGAGAAACAGTGAAAAAAGCATAAAGATTTTTTTCATACAATCTGGTTTAGGTTATAAGTAAATATTCGCGCTGCTAATATATTTAATTATTTCTAATGATAACAATCATGATTAAGAATTTTTAACTTCAAATTAAAAATACTTACTGATTTCTGATATTTGCATTAATAATTTTAAGAATTACTTCCTCTTCAGCAACAGCTTTCATTTCTAAATCCTCACCTCTGGCAAGAATCGTTTTTGCAAAATCTTTATCCTGAAGTCCCGATGCATTTATCTTAACATTCAGAAAGGCTCCCTTAATGCAAGATCTGAGGGCTAATGCCCCAACTCCGGCATCCGTTAATGAATTGGGATTTCCTTTTTCGACCATTTCCATAATTAATTCGAAACCTGAAAATGCGGTTTCCATTACTTTGAAAGGGACCAGGGTTGCATTTTTGGTAGCCTCCTGGATAATCACATTCCTCACTTGTTTTTCTTCTTCAGATTTTTTCGGAAGTGCAAAAGCTTCTATTATCCTGTTGAATGCAGCAGTATCTTCATCAACAAGTTGCAAAAGATTGTTTTGAATTACTTTTCCCTTTTCAGCCAAATCTGAAAACTCCTTCCACCGGTCATCCCATCCCCTTTTATGGCTCGAAAGGTTCGCCACCATAGTACCAAGAGCGACACCAAGCGCTCCCATATACGCTGATACAGAGCCTCCTCCCGGGGCAGGTGACTCTGAAGCAGTCTCGTCCATGAATGCTTTAAGATTCATGTCAATTAGTTTTTGTTTGCTTTTTTCTGTCATAACAAATTCAATTATTTTTTCTTCAGGTTTAAACTGATGAATGTCATTTAGTCCCATCGATTTGATGGCAATCTTTATAAGTTCGTCATCGGATACGCCACTTGAACGCTCCTGTTTGTTAAGAAAATATCGTCCTGCATCAAGAAGAGACTTAAGCGGAATAAGGCCGACAAGTTCAGATCCTGTTACTCTCACTCCTCTGGCATCAGCCATGCGGCATACTTCATCGAAAGCAATATGAACGGGTGTTACAGAGATATTTGTAAGATTCATTGATATCTGAGAAATACCGTATTCCTCAATATACCAGCCAATAGCCTTCACTGATTTCAAAGAGCCAGGTATCATTACCTTTTCACCATTTTCATCCTTAATAATCTTCCCGATAACAGGATCTCCTTCTCTTTCAGGTCTCCCCTTTTCTCTTACATCATAGGCAATTGCATTTGCACGCCTGGTTGAAGTTGTATTAAGATTCACATTAAATGCAACAAGAAAGTCCCTGGCACCAACTGCTGTTGCGCCTGCTCGTTCATTGAAAACGGCAGGTCCGAAGTCGGGTTTCCAGGCAGGATCAGAAAGCTTCTTCCTTAGTCCTTCGTACTCGCCTGATCTGCAGTTTGCAAGATTTCTTCTTTCCTCTTTCCATGCAGCATTTTCATAACAATAAACCGGTATTCCCAATTCATTTCCAATCCTTTCAGCAACTTTCCGTGCATACAAAACAGTCTCCTCCATAGTGATTCCCGAAACGGGGACAAACGGGCAAACGTCTGTGGCACCCATGCGTGGATGCTCACCATGATGTTTCGACATATCAATTACTTCAGAAGCTTTTTTAACGGAAAGAAATGCGGCTTCAGAAACTGATTCGGGAGTACCGACAAAGGTAACGACTGTCCTGTTAGTGTCTTTCCCAGGGTCAACATCAAGCAATTTCACTCCTTTAACCAATTCAATGACATCAGTTATCTGCCTGATTATTCCCATGTCCCTGCCTTCGCTGAAATTCGGAACACATTCTATTATTCGTTTATCCATAAATATTTAAATCCTAATTAATTTTCATCTCTTAATATAAAGTTTATTAAACCACCCCGTCCCCTGACTGTAAACGTCAGGGGCCACCCCTCCTTCAAAAAGGAGGGGAGAATATTGATAATCAATATTTTATTCTCTCCTCCTCTCAGAGGAGGAGTACCCCGGAGGGGGGAGGTGGTGCCTTTTTTACATCCATTCAATAATCTATTTAATAATTTTCCCTTTTAGTATTATTGTATCAATCAGATCGCTGCCAAAAGCATATGGCATAAATTCGTACGATGGTATCTCTTTAGTAATAAATACATTAGCCACCTTTCCTCTAGCTATTGATCCATGTGTATCGGACAATCCCATTGCATACGCCGAGTTAATTGTAACTGCGTTAATTACCTCTTCAGGAAGCATTCTTAGTTTTATACAACCCAGTGACATTATCAGTTTCATATTACCCGATGGTGATGAACCCGGATTATAATCCGAAGCGAGAGCAATTGGTAAACCTGCATTAATCATTTTCCTTACCGGAGGATCGGGCATGCCAAGGAAAAATGCCGATCCGGGAAGAAGGGTAGCCATCGTTTCCGACCCCAGAAGTGCTTGTATTTCTTCATCACCGGTACATTCCAGATGATCGACTGATAAAGCGTTGTATTTAACCCCGGTCTGTATACCTCCTGAATAATCAAGCTCATTTGCATGAAGTTTCGCGGTTAGACCATATTTCATTCCTGCCATTAATATCCTTTCTGTATCCTCCACAGTGAAGAAGCCACGGTCGCAAAACACATCAATATAATCGGCCAGCTCCTCTGAAGCTACAACCGGTATCATTTCATTTATAACAGTATCAACGTATTTTTCCTGCCTGTTTTTATACTCCTCAGGGACTGCATGGGCTCCCAGAAAAGTTGCCTTAACTTCGATCGGACAGGTATCTTTAATTTTTCTTATTACCCTTAGAATTTTTAGCTCATCTTCAAGATTAAGACCATAGCCGCTTTTTATCTCGACTGCTCCGGTACCCAGACTTATTATTTCATTAATACGTGTCATCGATTGATTAAACAGCTCATCTTTTGACGTTTCATGAAGTTTTTTTGCTGAATTAAGTATTCCGCCTCCCCTTTTTGCGATCTCTGCGTAGGATAATCCGCGAATTTTGTCGGTATATTCGATCTCGCGGCTACCGGCATAAACAAGGTGTGTATGTGAATCACAAAAAGATGGAAAAACCAATCTGCCACTGGCGTCGACAATTTCAACCTGTGGATTATCAATCAGTATATTACCTTTCTTAAGGTCTTTCATTTTCCCAAAATCGCTGATAAAACCATCCCTGATATATAGAAACGCTTCAGTTACGGTGTTAAGCTCTGACATTTCATTACCGCAAACCTTTGATCTAAAAACATCCTCGGTCTGAACAAGGCACTTTATATTTTTAATAAGTAATCCTGTAAGCATTTAGTCGTATAATTAAGGCCCTAAGGTAGCAAATATTAAAAAAAGGGGCCGGAATTTCCATTTTTCTTTATCTTTAACGCTATGAACCAAAACTATAACCTATGAAAAAGACCTTCTCAGTTTTTCTTATATCACTGCTGGTATTTTCGGTATCGGCACAGGAAAAAAAGGTAAAAACCGGATGGAAATTCGGTGGTGCACTGCCGGCAATCACCTTCGACTCCGACCTTGGATTTCAGTACGGAGCTCTGGCAGAGTTTTTTAATTATGGCGATGGCAGTAAATATCCTGATTTTCTTGATCATACTTATACTGAAATATCACGTTATACTAAAGGAAGTGGCATTTACAGGTTTATGTATGAATCAAATCACCTCATTCCCGGAGTACATATGACAAGTGATCTAAGCTATCTTCCCGATCAGGCAAGTCATTTCTATGGGTTTAACGGATATGAATCTGTCTATAATAAAGATTGGGAGGATGAGTCCAGTCCACTCTACAGATCAAGAATGTTCTATCGTTTTCAGAGAAACCAGTTCAGATTCAAGAACGATTTCCAGGGAAAACTTTCAGGTGACCATTTTAAATGGAGCGCCGGTTTTGCCTTCCAGGATTTTTCAAACAGCTCTGTCAACATTGATAAACTTAATAAGGGGAAAAGTGATACTCTGCCTTCTGTTTTACATCAGCCGGGTCTTTTTGAACGATATCAGGCTCTCAGGATAATTTCAGACGACGAGGCCAAGGGAGGTTGGGTTAATACGATCAAAGCAGGTCTGATGTGGGACAGCCGTGACAACAAGCCTAACCCGATGAAAGGTCTCTGGACAGAGATTGGAGTAGAAATGGCTCCAAAGTTCCTTGGAAACGACTGGGGGTTCTCAAGATTATATATCATACATCGTCAGTATTTTACATTAATTGAAAAAGACCTTTCCCTTGTTTACCGGTTAGGATATCAGTCTACTGTTTCAGGAGATGTTCCTTTCTTCTATCAATCTCAGGTAATCACTTCTATGCTGACCGGTGCCAACAATGAAGGACTTGGCGGTTCAAAAACATTAAGGGGAGTTCTGTTAAACAGGGTTATTGGGGATGCCTTCTTTATGGGTAACATAGAGCTTCGCTGGAAACCGGTATATTTTAAATTCTTAAAGCAGGATTGCTATCTTGGTCTTAACGGATTTTATGATTTCGGCAAGGTGACGAAGAATATCGAACTACCAAATAATCTTGAGACTACCTTTAATACTTTATATAATCTTCCCTTAGTTTCAGGGGAAAATTTCTCTGATTACTTTAAACCCGGAACTGAAAAGCTCCATCAGAGTGCCGGTGTAAGTATTATGCTGGTCATGAATCAGAACTTTGTAATTGCAATTGACATCGGGAAAGCTTTTAATGAGCAGGATGGTAATATTGGATTCTCAATCGGATTGAATTACCTGTTTTAGTATTGTAGTAGGGACATGCCATGGCATGTCCCTACTAAAACCCCTTCAGGAAATACGCCAGTGCAACACCAAGATAATTACCTACAATATAACCTATTATGCCTCCTGTAATTCCGGTTACAATTACATCTTTATTTTTGAGTGCATTGGCCACCAGAGGAACAAAAGGCGGGGAAAATATAAAAGCTGCCGATGTAATAAGAAAATTATCAGCATCAATTCTGAATATTTTTGCAAGGATTATATGAAGGATAAGAGATCCGAAATAGCACCAGGTTATGAACAAAATAAGGTTAAGCATTCCAACTCCAAACATGGTTCTCAGATTCGCCATTGAGGCTACTGTTAGTGAAAAGACAAGGATCAGATACATTCCCAGCTGAAATGTCTTTTCGATCCGGTTGATGAATTTTAATAGCGAAAGAGCCAGTCCCAATGTGGTTATTGAAAGAATTACCACAACCATCAGTGGCAGTTTAGGCAAAAGCAAAGCCAGACCACCTGAGATTGCGAAAATCAAAATTGAAATCCCAAAAGCACCCACCAAAGGAAGTAAGACACCCTTTTTAAACATTCCTGAATAATCTTCAAGGTTATCTGTCTGACTGGCAATTTCTGCTTCATCACCTATTATTCCCTTTGATTCATCGAACGGGGGTAATATGAACCTGAAAATCCTTGGAGCAACTGTAATGAAGAACAAAACAAGAAAAGCGCCAACAATCATATCATACGTACTTACAATTACAAAAAGGTTAGAATCAACATTCAATGCCATTTTTATTGCTACAAAATTTGGTGTACCGCCGGCATAAATTCCTTCAAACATTCCGGCAAGTTTCCAGCTCTCAGGAATTGAATCTTTCCATATGAAAAAACCGATTGTTACCATCACCAGCCCGGATACAAGGGCAAGCACGACCGAAATGAACCCTTTTTTTGCATACCGGAGCCACCTCCTCAGATTAAGAGAAAAAAGTAACAGTGGAAAAGCAAGCGGTACAACCAGTGATGGGATTATATCCTGAACAGTCCCTATCTGATTAACAAATAAATCCTCCTCAGTTGCTTTACCCTGATTAATCAGAGTTTGCACTTCAGTCTTTAATAAAGATGTCTTTCCCTGGAGTGCAAGTTTGTAACCATCACTTCCCCGTGGAAAAATTCCTGTGCTACCCAGTAAAAGCCCAAATCCGTATGCTAGTACAATTGAACCAAGTTTTTGAAGTATAGACCATTTTTTACACAGGTAAATAATTACGATCGGGAAAGCAAAATAGAAAATTACCAGCAATACGATCTTTATCATAATATATGGTTTTAGCCATTTCAAATATAAAAAAAGCGACTCACCTTAATGGCAAGTCGCTTAAAAAATAGGTGTTTATACTTATTTATTAATTAGCTGCTGCTTTCAGAAGTTCCCGGGCATTTTTCATTGCTGTCTCAGTAACTTCGCTGCCACTTAATAATCTGGCAACTTCCAGTATTCTCTCATCATTGGATAACAATTTAACACGGGTAAATGTTGAGTCGTCTGTATCATCTTTATAAACATGATAGTGCTTAGTTCCCCGTGATGCAACCTGAGGGAGATGAGTTATGTTAATTACCTGCATATATTTCCCCATCCCTGCAAGTATCTGTCCCACTTTGTCGGCAACTTCTCCTGATACCCCGGAGTCTATCTCGTCGAATATTATGGTAGGCAGATTGTTATTCTTTGTAAGCAACGACTTGAGGCTAAGCATAACCCTCGATAATTCGCCGCCTGATGCGATTTTTGCGAGGTTCTCGGGTGCTATCTGTTTGTTGGCCGAGAATAAAAAGTCAGCCTGATCAATACCTGATGGATTGAACTCCTTTAATTGTGAAAGGGATATTCTGAATTTTGCGTTCGGCATTCCGAGCTGTTTCAGCAATTCAGTAATTTTCAGTTCTATATCGGGTAGCACATTCCTTCTCTTGTCTGACATTTCTTCAGAAATGATCTTCAACGAGCTGACCTCTTTTTCCAGAAGTGATTCCAGTTCTGCAAGCCGCTCATCGCTTGAAACAATATCTCTTATAAAATCCTTTATTTCTTCTTGCTTAATAATGAGCTCATTAAGGTTACCTACCCGGTGTTTTTGTATCAGTGAGTAAATGTTATCAAGCCGGTTGTTTACCTTTGTAAGACGATGAGGATCAGCTTCAAGAGAGACAGCTAGTTTCTCGATCTCACCGGCGAGATCATCCAGTTCGATTAATGATGATTCGGTCCTTGAAAGAAGATTCTCTCCTTCAGGTAAAAATGTTCTGATTTTTCCAATATTCATTTTAACCTCCCTGAGCATAGAGAGTATCGACATTTCTTCTGCGGAAAAGAGATTTGATGACTCGCTCAAAGCCAGTTTTATCTCTTCTGTATGACCCAGTAGTTTTTGTTCCAATTCAAGTTCTTCCTGTTCTCCCTTATTCAGCTTAGCTTCCTCAAGCTGGTTAAGCTGAAACTGGTAATATTCCAGATCTGCTTTATTCCTGTCAGCTTTTTCTTTTACCCCGCTATACTCCTTTTTCAGTTTCCGGTAATTGGAATAAGCCTCCACGTATTCACTTTTCAATTTGGCAGTACCTGCAAATGAGTCGATTACATTAAGCTGGAATGAAATATCATTGAGCATGAGAGTCTGATGCTGCGAATGTATATCTATCAGCCTGTCGCCAAGTTCCTTCAACAGGTTAATAGTTACAGGAGTATCATTAATAAATGCACGTGATTTGCCAGCGGGATTTATCTCCCTTCTCAGAGTAGTAACGGATTCATAATCAAGTTCATTGGCAACATAAAATTCATTGAGATCATAGTCCTCTATCCTGAATGTACCTTCCACGATGCATTTTTGATTTTTATCAAGAAGGACAGTTGTGTCTGCTCTTGTACCAAGAATAAGGGAGAGAGCACCAAGCAGAATTGTTTTACCTGCACCTGTTTCGCCGGTGATTATAGTCAGGCCGTTTTCGAGTTCAACGTCCAGTTCCTTTATAAGAGCATAGTTTTGAACGAACAGTTTTACGAGCATAACCGGTAATTATGGTACATTGGCTGCATTGATCTTTTCATATTTTGCCTTGTTTGCAGGGTCAATTTCTGTAAGTATCTGCACAACACGGCTTTTCTCTTCAGGGAATGCCTCTGAAAAAATATTAATGAGTTCGTCTGACTTTGATTCCATTACAATCTGCACAAAGTACATGAATGGATCAGGTTTTCTCCTGTAAACTTCCTGGATGAGTTTGAGACTCTCTGCCATATTGGTTCTTGCTTCAGTGATTCTCGATTCCATTTTGTCGAGGCCATTTATATCATATTCATAAATGAACTGCCTGACTCCTTCATACTCCTTATCGAGAATATTTTTTATCAGCCAGTATCTGTTGCGGTTCCTGGATGCGTCGTAGGGTTTCCATCCAGGTTCAGGAGCATTCTGGGCATTTGTAACGATTTTCTCAGCCATCTGAAAAAATTCTGTACCTCCCAGCGGGGCATAGGAATCATAATCAAATCCGAGAATTATATATGTGTAGTATGCCAGAACCGAAACAAGATTCGACCTGTGAGTACCAGGATCAAATTCAAGGGGTTGAAATTCCACATACCTGAACTGAAAGCTATTGTCAATAAAATTCAGCATGGTAGAATTATAGGTTGTATTGAAAACCGGCCGCCGAAGCTGAATCTGGATTGTGCCCCTGAATTCATCGGCCGACAACTGGTCATTGAGGTTAATAAGAATATTGCAGTCGATTCTTTCAGCGTAACTATAGAAGTGGTTTGTCCAAACTGTGCTGTTCATAAACTCATAAATATCGCGTTGCATAGTCTCAAAGACCTGACGGTTTGATCCCTGTATTTTCTGTGCAGATATCTGCACATTGCAATTCAGTTCCTGGGAATTGATTATCCCCGGAAATAAAACCAGTAAGATTATAAGATAATATTTCGGAAAGCGCAATAATGTCATTCTGATAAATTATTGAATCATTGATACAATTTTATTTAGAATATCCTTTGCAGCTTCTTCTTTTGATTTCAACTCAAATTTATCAATATTATTGTATCTGTCAATTATTGTGATCTTGTTTGTGTCGTGTCCAAAACCTGCTCCACTTTCTTTAAGAGAATTTAAAACTATGATATCGAGATTTTTCCTGAGAAGCTTTTCTCTGGCGTTCTCAGTTTCGTTATTTGTTTCAAGGGCAAAACCTGCCAGGATCTGACATGGCTTTTTAGTCTTGCCAAGTGTTTCGGCAATGTCTGTTGTAGGTTTAAGTTTTAGTAGTAACCCATTACTATCTTTCTTAATCTTTTTTTCTTTAACCTCTTCAGGCGTGAAATCAGCTACTGCTGCTGATAATATAGCAATGTCGCAACCAGGAAATCTTGAAATGCATTCAGCAGCCATTGATTCTGCAGTTGTAACATCAATTATTTTAACAGAATTATTCCCGGGAGAGATACTTACCGGGCCAAGTACAAGCTCAACCTCAGCACCATACTCTGCAGCTGCATCGGCCAGAGCGATTCCCATTTTACCTGATGAATAATTGCTGATGAAACGAACGGGGTCAATAGGTTCCCGTGTAGGTCCGGCATTAATCAGAAGATGTTTGCCTTTCAGAGGTTTATAGCTTTTTTTTTTTGTAAAGAAGTTTATTATCTCCTTTACTATTTCTTCCGGTTCTGCCATCCGTCCCTTGCCTGTAAGTCCGCTGGCAAGTTCTCCGCTTGATGGTTCCAGTATAGAATTCCCAAAAGCTTTCAGTGTTTCAATATTAATGATTGTTGCCGGATGGTTTAACATATCCATATCCATCGAAGGGGCAACAAAAACAGGGCAACGCGCTGACAGATAAGTGGTAAGCAGTAAATTATCAGCGATTCCGTTAGCCATTTTGGCAATGGAATTTGCGGTTGCCGGAGCAATAAGATAGAGATCGGCCCACAAGCCCAGATCCACATGACTGTTCCAGTCACCGTTCCCCGGATCATAAAACTCGGTAAGAACCGGATTTTTTGATAATGTTGCCATGGTAAGAGGGGTTATGAATTCTTTCGCATGACTTGTCATGAGGACCTTAACTTCAGCGCCATCCTTAACAAGCAACCGGATGATAGTTGCAGTTTTATAAGCTGCAATACCTCCGGTTACACCGATAAGTATGTGGTTGCCTTTCAGCATTTTTATATTAAATATTACTTCTGTTTGGCAGGAGTATCGGGATTTCTGAAGAAAATTTTTCCTTCTTCGAGTTCCTGTAATGCGATAAGGGTTGGTTTTGGAAGTCTTTCGTAGAATTTCGAAATCTCGATCTGTTCACGGTTCTCAAATACTTCTTCCAGGTTATCGCTATAAGATGCAAACTCTTCGAGTTTTTTATTAAGCTCCTGTTTCATCTCAACCGAAATCTGGTTCGATCTTCTTGAAACAATGATTACTGTCTCATAAATATTTCCGGTACCCCTTGTCATCAGGTCCTGATTGCGTGTAACAGTCGTTACGGGTGCTGCTGATTTTCTGTAATCCATATAATTATTGATTATTTTACTTCACTGTCAGGAATTCCTGATTTAAGATATTTGTTTGTTTTCTGGAAGATACCGTTAACCTCTTTTGAATACTGGCTTTTAGGGAACTCTTCCATGAAAGAATAGTAGTCATCAAGCGTGGACTGGTATCTCTCCTTCTGTTTAAAAGCAAAACTGTTTTCAGCATAAAGGAAGAGAGAATTCAATTTAAGGAACATCATTTCTTCCCTGAATTTTGTATCGGCATATTCTTTCAGACTGTTATTAAGAGCCACTACAGCTGCCTTATATTGTTTCATATCGTAATAGAGTCTTGCACTAAGATACGATTTTTCAACAAGCTTTTCCTCAAGTTCCTTCATCAACCTTCTGGCCTCTTCTACTTTTGGACTGCCGGGAAACCTGTTTATGAAAATATTAAATCCTTCTATTGCATTCCGCGTATTCTCCTGATCAAGTTCTGAACGGGGGGCAATTTTATAATCGCACATAGATGCCATGAAATTAGCATCTTCAGCATGTTTACCAAACGGGAACTGATCGATAAATGATTTAAAATAACTTCCTGCCATGTAGTAATCTTTCATGCCATAATAGCTCTGTGCATTCATCCAATTGAGCTCTTCAGCCTCTTCAGTAGCTCTGAATCGCGGAAGTATCTGGCTTAAAAGTTCAGTTGATTTAACATACTGACCTGCATCGTAATACTCTTTTGCCTTTGCTTTTTTCAGGTCAAAATCAGAACTCTTGAGAAGTTTTTCATACTCACCACAGGAACTTACCAACACCAAAATTATCAGGACTATATATAATCTAAACTTCATAAAAAAAATTGTTGCGCAAAATTACGGAAAAATTTTCATTTATGGCATAAAAACGTAATAATTATGTATTTATTATATTTCAAAGCATCTGAAGCAAATTAGGTATAAATAGGTATAATGATATACCTGTTTATCTTTAATTTTGTGAAAAAATTTAAGAAAGAGTAATTACCATGGATATATTTGAAAAGATCAAGAAAAACAGAGGTGCTATAGGGCAGTATCAGGATTTGGGGCATGGGTATTTTGCTTTCCCGAAACTGGAAGGTGAAATTGCTCCCCGTATGAAATTCAGAGGAAAAGAGGTTTTGACCTGGAGTCTGAACAATTACCTCGGACTCGCAAATAACCCTGAAATACGTAAGATTGATGCCGAGTCGACTGCAAAGTATGGTCTGGCATATCCTATGGGCGCCAGAATGATGTCGGGGCATACCGCAATGCATGAAAAGTTTGAAGAAATGGCTGCCCGTTTTACCCAAAAGGAAGATGCTTATCTCCTTAATTATGGATACCAGGGAATGGTGTCAATAATTGATGCTCTGGTCGACCGGCATGATGTTATTGTATATGATTCTGAATCACATGCATGCATCATGGATGGCTTGAGGCTACATATGGGAAAGAGATTCGTTTTCCCGCATAACGATATTGAAAGTTGTGAAAAGCAGTTACAGAGGGCGACAAAACTGGTTGAAGAGACCCATGGAGGGATTCTGGTAATTACTGAAGGTGTATTTGGTATGGCTGGTGATCTGGGCAAGCTCGACAAGATTACAGCGTTAAAAAAGAAGTATCAGTTCCGTTTCCTTGTTGATGATGCGCATGGATTTGGGACAATGGGTGCAGACGGAAGTGGTACCGGTAATCATTTTGGAGTACAGGACCAGATTGATATTTATTTTGCAACATTCGCAAAATCTTTGGCCGGAATCGGAGGGTTTGTAGCCAGTACAAAAGATGTAATTAACTATCTGCGCTACAATCTTCGCTCCCAGATATACGCTAAGTCACTTCCAATGGCAATGACACTCGGTGCTATAAAAAGGCTTGAATATATCCAGATACATCCCGAATTGAAGGAGAAGCTCTGGACTATCGTTCGTGCATTGCAGAAAGGTTTACGGGAAGCCGGACTGGATCTTGGAAAAACAGAATCGCCTGTTACACCAGTTTTTATGAAGAGTGGTGTTGCACAGGCAACACAGATGATTTACGATCTGAGAGAGAATCACGGAATATTCTGTTCTGTAGTTGTATATCCTGTTGTCCCGAAAGATGTTGTGATGTTGCGTCTTATACCGACAGCCGCACACTCTCTTGAAGATGTGGAATTTACTGTTAAAGCTTTCAAGGAAATAAAAAGAAAAGTTGATAACAATGAATA
>JAPLED010000074.1 GCA_026391475.1 Bacteroidia bacterium
TCAGTTTATGCCGGAATGTCAGTCCGGTGTATCCTCAGCAAAGTGGCTCAGTTTCCTCAGGAACAACTGGCTCAGTTTGCTCAGGAATAAGTGGCTCAATTTACTCAGGAATGAGTGGCTCAGTTTGGTCAGGTATACTCAACAAGCTCAATTGGCAATTTGAATTCCATTATTGGTTTTAATAAAATGATCTGCCACGCATATTGTTGCAGACTTCTTATATACACAATGTTTACTTATTAAAAGAAACCTCAATGTTTTTAAAGTATGCCCAATGATGTTATTGGGCGGAGTTAATCCTCTCATACTTGATTTATTCAGATTGTCCTGTAGCCCTGCCACCCTTTACACTTTCAACCCTTACAGTGAATTTGTTTCCATCTTTTACAATCCATTTCAGAGCAACACGTTGATAACCAGCAATATTTGATACCTCCATGCGTTGTGGATTCTTTTTTTGTTCCTCATTGATATTCAGGTCTTTATCCATAACAACCATTCCTGCAATCACCGTTCCCCCATCGATATAAATATAATCGGGATGGTCAATTTTGAATTTTATATTGCTGGCTGAATGGGTAGGAAGCATTCTTATATTTTCAACTGTGGCGGTTACCTCTTTAAGTCCTCCTGAAAGTTTTTTTACCTTAATTTCACTAACTTCCAGTTTAGGAGACTGGTATGCATTATAGATACAGAAAGCTGCATTACGGTGGGCATCTGTTTCAATGAGGAATCCAGGATGCAGTCTTCCAAAGTTTTTACTGAAACCTCCTATCTCAATTTCCCCGTAAACAGGATGTGTAAACTTCTGCCAGGGAATGAAGGAATCTTCAAACAGCAGGAGCTTTTCAAATTCATACTGATCGGTATTTGTGGTATCATAGAACATAAAATAAGGGTTCCAGAGTTCATTGGAATAGACAAAGCATCCCATTTCACCATGCCACCAGTCGAGTTCTCCGCCATAAACAGTATACATATCTTTCCAGATGGTCAAAAGCTTATAACCGGGGATCATTAATTCTCCTTTTTTGCCGATAGCATTTATTACGGCATCATCTGATCGGCTATATGCTTCGGCGCCACCCCCCTGAATAGATGGTCCTCTGAGGATCATTCCTCCCGAGTTATGGAATGATTGTGACCCTGTGATATTCCTGTGTTTAAGGGTAAAATCGCGGATTGCCTGGTTTTCGGGGAATGAGAATGGGTATTTATCAGCTCCGCCCTGAACATAATTTGGTTCCCAGTTAAAACCCCAGTCACGGTTACCATCATAACCACCTGGTCCATCCTCATTTACAAGACCGTCGCCATCGTTGTCGATACCTTCGAGACCAAGTAATTCATATTCTCCTTTTTCTCCTGGTTCAACACGAATCATACGCCGAGGGTCTTTCGGGTCAATGTTATACTGACCTTCCGGATTTTTCCTTCTCATCTGGCTGATATTTTTATCATTGTTGAGATCATCGTATCCATCTTCGTCAAACAGGCCATCCCTGTCATTATCTCTTGGCACCATACCTGATCTTGGTGGGACACCTATTGATGTAAAATAATCTCTTCCATCAGGGTTGATGGTAGGTGCGATGTAGAAAGTTTTATCCTTCAGCAATTGTTTGATAAAAGCGTTATCGTTATACATTTCACAGAGATACCATGCAGTATAAAGGGCCATTTCAGTTCCCTGCAGTTCGATAGAATGGATATTACCGTCAATCCAGTAGCCGGGTTTTTTGTCAGGGTTCTGAACTTTCTTATCTGTTATAGTGAGGACTATAATATCGCGCCCCTGGTAGGATTTCCCTGCCGATTCCATTGTTACCAGATTGGGATATGCTTTGGTAAGCCGTGTGCAAAGGTCAACCACTCCCTGATACGTGTAATACTTGTTCCATGATGCCTGAACTTTGGGATTGGCCGGAGATCCTGCAGCTCCGAAAAACAGATCTTCATTTTGTGCAGTCCCGGGAAATGCCAGGAGCAAGAGAAATGAAGCAAGAATCATGGATGAAAATATCTTTTTCATGACTGGATTTTTCAATGGTTTTTTACTTAAGTTCGATAGTTGCTGTTATAGTACCTGTGTTAAGGGCTCCTGCAGTTACTTTCACCGGTCCTTTACCGTTTATCAGCCAGCTGAATTCGACCGACTGATCACCCTCAAGCGGGTTAATCCTCTGAACTTTTTGTCCGCTCAGAAAACTCTGACCAACAACTGGTTCAAGAGATATCCGCATTATACGTGTCCATATGTTGTTTTTACCAATTTCGGCGCAGGTTGAGAAGATCCCTTTGTTATGCAACTTAAGTGAAATCCTGAAAATATTTTCACCTGCATTTTCAGTCTTAATATCAAGAAATTCGAGCTCAGGATGCATAGCTGCAATTGCAGTAATGAATTTGTAGTTTTTAGTAATCAGATCGCCAAGTGTGTCAGCAGGCGGGTTAATTAATGCAAAAGGTTTAATGCCTCCCACTTCAGTTTTTTTGCCAGGAAAATCAGGATGTTTAATTTCAGTCCATGGAACAAAGACATCATTAATTTTATTCTTTTCGGCAAATTTCAGGAAGGCAACCTCGGTGCTTTTCCCTTTTTCGACAGGGAACCACCATGCAGGTGTACTGAAACTATATCTTCCATAGTGAAAATATGCCCAATCCATGAAATTTCCAAGGGTTGTTTTTGTTACCGGAGCTCCTTTTGCTCCGGTTATCTCATGATACTTATCGGAAACAAGCTTATTAATTGTTTCATCTGTTCTCATTATCGATGTTATTTTCCTGTCTCCCTGCTCCATTCCTTGTCCGCGTCCGGTTCCCTGACCCATTCCCATGGTCGGAGTGGCTCCCTGTCTTTCAGATGCTTTAAACGGCTGACCTAAATTATCCTGAGGACCAAATGTAAAAACTGCATAAATATTAAATCTGTCGAAGAGGAAATCAGCTACAGCCTTAGTTTCTGGTTCTGACATAGGATACATCCCGGCATTTAAACCAAACTCTTCATAATTGAATGTAAAATTGCGGTTAAAGTTAACTCCACCGGCACCGTCTTCATTGAAACTGTCATCGTTGTCATTATCAATACCTTCAGAGTAAACCAGGTAACTGCCTGATTGCCCTTTTGAAAGATCTGCCATTACCATAACTCTCTTATCTTCATCGCTTTCTGTATATTTTCCTGAAGGATCATTAACGCGAATGAGAGTTGTATATCCATCCTTGTTCAGGTCTTCATACGGGTCTTCATCAAAAACAAAATCCCTGTCATCATCAGTTGACCGGGCATTAACAGTTCTTTCATATTTCAGATCGGAAAAGAATTGTTCCGTTGCATCGGGGCTGACATCAGGAAAAACATAAAAAGTAATTTTATCGAGGAGTTCTTTTATTTCTGAGGAAGAAGACTCTTTAAGAAGGGAGCTGGCGAATCCCAAAGCCAGTTCTTTTCCAAGCAGATGACTTCCCTCCACACCTCCGAATACAGCGATTCCGGGCTTACTATCCTTATTTCCTGTCCCAATAGTCAGAACCCAGATTTCTTTTCCTCCGGCTGTTTTAACAAGCGACTTGATAGTGCAAATTGAAGGGTATTCCCTGCTTAATGCATCAATTTTCTGCGACATTGTCCTGAAGTTACTATACTGATTCTGAGCAGAAAGCTGTAAACAACCAATGCATAAAACTGTTGGCAGAAATAAAAATCTCAAAGGTATTCTCATAGTAAGTTTATTTGAATTTTTATAAGCTGGAATGTTTTAACTGTGAAACTGACTTTAACCGGGTGAAAGGAGTTGTCTCAAAAGTATTCTTAACCACCCCGTCCCCTCCAAGGCGAGGCCACCCCTCCTTTAAAAAGGAGGGGAAAGTTTTGATACACAATATTATAACTTTCTCCTCCTCTTCAGAGGAGGAGTACCCCGAAGGGGGGAGGTGGTGAGGTTTTTCGACTATCATTTTCTGTTAAATCGTTTTCAAAAATAGCTTATATTATTTTATTTACAACACTTAAACCATTTGTTCTGTTATATGTTAAATTTGTAACCAACATTGAATTTTCTGTTTTATGAGAAAAATTTTCTGTTTTCTGATAGTTGTTTTTATTATTTCATGCGGACGGCAACGTGCATATACCGGGGAAAGGATTATTACCGTAAGTATAGCTCCTTTTAAATACTTTGTCGAAGAGATTGCAGGCGATGATTTTAAGGTAAACGTCATGGTTCCTGCCGGGGCAAATCCGCATATTTACGAACCTTTTCCGGAACAAATTAACAAACTCAGAAGGTCTGTTGCCTATATAAGCAATGGTTACCTTGGTTTTGAAATGACCTGGCTTGACCGTTTTTATGAGACAAACAAGAAAATGAAGAGGTTATCATTAGGTGATAAAATTGATCTTTTAGTTTCCGGTCACCATCATGAAGGAGATCATGTTGAAGGTGCAGATCCTCATTATTGGGTATCTCCAAAATGTGCTTTGATAATGGCCACTTCTGTCAAGGAGTTCTTATGTGAACTTAATCCGTCGCAAAAACAGAAATACGAAGTAAATTATGATAGTCTTGTTTCAAAAATTCAGGGGGTGGATAAAAAGGCACTGGAACTTTTTTCGGGTGTAAAGAACAGGTCTTTTATGATATTTCATCCTAACCTGGGTTACCTTGCAAGGGATTATGGTCTTGAAGAGATTGCGGTAGAATATGAGGGCAAGGAACCTCCTCCTTCAAGAATGAAAGAACTTATTGACCGTGCCAGGAAAGATGGACTAAAAACAATTTTTGTTCAGAGGGAATATGATACCAAAAATGCGAAAGCAATTGCGGGCGAAATCGGAGGGAAAATAAGAATTATTGATCCTTTATCGGAAGATTGGCAGAAGGCAACTATAGATATTATTAATGCACTGCATAACAGTTTAACCGAAAGTTCGAAATAATCAGAAGTTATGGCCCAATTATTTGAAATGCATTCTTTATCAGCTTCTTATGGTGCAAACATGGTGTTGCAGGATGTGGATTTCAGCGTTAATGAGAATGATTTTATAGGTGTAATAGGTCCAAATGGAGGTGGAAAAACAACACTTTTAAAAATTATTCTTGGATTACTTAAACCGGCAAAAGGTAAAATTGTTTTCAATAATGAACTTATAAACGGGAACAGCATAGGTTATCTTCCTCAGATGTCAACCGGAGATATTAATTATCCGGTTACAGTTACAGATATTGTTCTTTCAGGTCTCATGATACAAAAGGGAATCATTTCAAGAATGTCATCTTCCGACAAGAAAAAGGCAGGAATGGTGATTGATGAACTGGGTTTGTCGGAGATGGCCAGTTCAACATTAAACGAATTGTCAGGTGGGCAAATGCAAAGGGTTTTCCTGGGTCGTGCTATCATAGGGGATCCCAGATTGCTTTTACTTGACGAGCCTGGTAATTTTGTTGACACAACTTTTGAAAATGATTTTTATGAAAAGCTGAGGGACCTCAATAAGCGTATGGCTATTCTGATGGTTTCTCACGATGTCGGAACCATTTCATCTCATATTAAATCGTTTGCTTGTGTAAACAGGAGTCTGCATTATCATCCCTCGCACGAGATCACAAACGATGATCTGCTTGCTTATGGATGTCCGATTCAACTTGTTACGCACGGAGATGTTCCCCATACTGTACTGAAATACCATAAATAGTGGAAACCAATATTTTTCAATACGAATTTATAGTTAAAGGACTCCTGGGAGCGATATTTGCAAGTATAACTGCCGGATTAGCAGGAACATATATTGTTTCCAAACGGATGGTATTCCTCAGCGGGGGTATAACACATGCCTCATTCGGGGGTATTGGTATCGGATATTTTGCAGGGATCAATCCTGTTATCGGAGCTGCTGTCTTTGGTATCATGTCAGCACTGGGGGTTGAGTATCTTTCTGTTAAACAAAAGATAAGAGAAGACTCGGCAATAGGTATATTATGGGCTTTCGGCATGGCAATTGGAATTATCTTCATTTACCTTACTCCGGGATATACACCAAACCTTATGAGTTATCTTTTCGGGAGCATCCTGACTGTTACAAATGCCGATATTATGGCATTGGGAATAATGTCAGTAATACTGATCCTTTACTTCGGTATATTCTACCGGACTATACTCTATATTTCTTTCGATGAGGTATTTGCGAGAACATATTCGTCATATGTGGATATATTTAAATATATTACCACATCGTTGATAGCCCTTACAATAGTTTTGAATATCAGGATGGCCGGTGTGGTTCTGGTCATCTCGTTGCTTACTATTCCTCCAAACATTGCCATGTTGTTTACTAAGGTCTATTTTAAAATAGTCATCTTGTCGATTCTTGCTGGATTTGTTGGCACAGCAACCGGTTATACTATCTCATATTTTGCAGGCATACCTGTTGGAGCAACCATAATCTTTACTCTGGTGATTATCTGGGTAATTGCGAAAGGTATAATTCAATTAATCAAGAAAATATAATAACAGAGTTTTCATAATATATACTACAAATACAATGGATTACGATCTTATCATAATAGGTAGTGGACCCGGCGGCTATGTTGCAGCAATAAGGGCATCACAATTGAAAATGAAAGTGGCGGTTGTTGAGAGAGCTGAACTGGGTGGTATCTGTCTTAACTGGGGTTGTATCCCCACAAAATCTCTTTTAAAGAGCGCCCAGGTATTTGATTACCTGACTCATGCATCAGACTACGGAATTTCAATTTCAGGGGAAGTGAAACCGGACTTTAATGCGATTATTGCCAGAAGCAGAAACGTTGCGAATGGAATGAGCAAAGGAATCCAGTTCCTTTTCAAAAAAAATAATATAGTACATATAAAAGGATATGGCCGCCTTGCAGGAAACAATAATGTTGAGGTGGAAGATCTGGAGGGGAATAAAAAAAATTATTCAACAAAGAATATAATTCTTGCAACAGGTGCCAGGTCTAAGGAGTTGCCCAATCTTAAGCAAGACGGTAAGAAGATAATCGGATACCGTGAGGCAATGACTCTTGAAAAACAACCTGGATCGATGGTTGTTGTAGGGGCGGGAGCTATTGGTAGTGAATTTGCAGATTTTTATCAGTCAATAGGAACGAGTGTAACTCTGGTGGAATTTCTCCCAAGGATCGTTCCAAATGAAGATGAGGAGGTATCAAAACAACTCGAGAGGTCGTTTAAAAAAACGAAGATGAAGATAATGACTGATTCCTCAGTCGAGTCAGTTGATACCTCAAAAGAAAAGTGCATAGTGACAATTAAAACACCAAAAGGACAGGAAGTTATTGAAACAGATATTGTATTTTCAGCAGTTGGTGTTACGACAAATATTGAGGATATAGGACTTGAAAAGGCAGGTGTTAAAACTGAAAATGGAAAAGTTGTTGTCGATGATTATTACCGGACATCGGTTACAGGCGTCTTTGCTATAGGCGATATTGTTCATGGACCAGCTCTTGCCCATGTGGCCTCAGCAGAGGGTATAATATGTGTCGAAAAGATAGCAGGAGTGGAGGTTGAACCTCTTGATTACAAGAACATTCCTTCCTGTACCTACACTAATCCCGAAATAGCATCATGCGGACTTACAGAAGCAGCTGCCAGGGAATCCGGTTATGAAATCAAAGTGGGAAAATTCCCGTTTACTGCCTCCGGTAAAGCAAGTGCTTCGGGTGCAAAAGATGGTTTTGTCAAACTTATTTTTGATGCAACTTATGGCGAACTGCTTGGGGCACACATGATTGGAGCCAATGTAACAGAGATGATTGCAGAGATAGTTGTAGCCAGGAAACTTGAGACTACCGCTCACGAAATTATTAAAGCTGTTCATCCTCATCCAACAATGTCAGAAGCAATTATGGAGGCCGCTACTGCCGCTTATGGCGAAGTAATTCATCTTTAGTATTTGTTTCTGCATGTTGTACCCGTGTCTTTTAAAAATAATTGTTTAACAATACTACAAAGCCAAATAATTATGAAAAAACTTGCTATTCTGTTTTCGTGGTTTCTTTTCCCTGCCATTTTAATCGCTCAGCCTCTGGAGAAGAGGCAAAGCTATGATATTACCAAAGAGAAGGTGCTGTACACAATAGGTTATGCACACCTTGATACCGAATGGAACTGGGATTACCCAACCACAATAAATCAATACATCCGAAACACAATGGAGGATAACTTCAAACTATTTGAGAAGTATCCCGATTATGTTTTCAATTTCACAGGTTCCCGACGATATAAAATGATGAAGGAATATTATCCCGAATCATATAAAAAAGTTGCCGGTTACATCAATCAGGGTCGCTGGTTTGTCTCCGGATCATCAGTTGATGAAGGTGAGGTCAATATCTCCTCATCGGAATCAGTCCTTCGTCAGGTACTCTATGGCAACCTGTATTTCAAAAGAGAATTTAATAAGGAAAGCGTTGATTACATGCTACCTGATTGTTTCGGTTTTGTAGCTACCATGCCATCTGTCTGGAGCCATGCAGGTCTTCTTGGTTTCTCTACTCAGAAGCTAACCTGGCGGTCGTCAAATGGTGTTCCCTTTAATGTTGGACTTTGGGAAGGCCCTGATGGTAAGAGCATTATTGCCTCATTAAATGCAACTGATTATACAGGACGGGTTGTTCCGCGTCTTGACCGTGACAGTACGTGGGATGCAAGGCTGCAGGCTGATATAAACAAATATGATTTATCCTTTGATTATCGGTACTATGGAGTTGGTGATGTTGGCGGTGCACCAAGGGATGAGGATGCTAAAAATGCAGTTAACAGCCTTAATAAAAGTGATAGTAAATTCAAAGTGATACTGACCTCTTCAGATCAGATGTACAGAGATATCACCCCTGAAATTCGTGCCAAGCTTCCGACATATTCAGGAGATCTCCTTCTTATCGAACACAGTGCGGGATCAATGACCTCGCAATCGTATATGAAACGCGCTAACCGGAAGAATGAAGCCCTGTCCAAATCAGCTGAACTGGTGGCTTCAATTGCCGACTGGCTGGGGGGAGCTTTATACCCTACTGAAAAACTGAACAATTCATGGGAACTTGTTCTGGGTAGCCAGTTTCATGATATTCTTCCCGGAACGAGCATTCCGAAAGCCTATGAATATGCATGGAACGATGAATTTATAGCGATGAACGGTTTTTCCGAGGTGTTGAAGAACTCGGTTAGTGCAATATCGCATAGTCTAAATACTCTGGTTGAAGGGAGAGCAATAGTTGTTTATAATCCTGTTGCGATTGAAAGAGAAGATATTGTTACTGCAGAACTTACATATTCAAAACTGCCGGTAAATGTTAAAGTATTTGATAAGAATAATAACGAAATCCCTTCTCAGGTAATAGCTTCCGCCGGCAATAAGCTTACAGTTATTTTCCTTGCAAAACTGCCATCAGCAGGTCTATCAGTATTCGACATTCGCGAAACCATTGAAAAGCCAGCTTCTTCCTCATTATCAGTTACCAACCAGACACTTGAAAATAGTTTTCTTAAAGTCAGGATTGACGTAAACGGAGATATTGCCAGTATATATGATAAAAGAGCAGCGAAGGAGGTACTGTCAAAGCCTGCAACTCTCGATTTTCAGCAGGAACGCCCGTCTCAATGGCCATCCTGGAACATGGATTGGAACGATCGAAAAAATCCGCCAATTGATTACATGAACAAAGATGTAACAGTTAAGATCGTGGAGCAGGGGCCGGTAAGGGTTGCTTTGGCTATAACAAAAAAAGGTCTGAATTCCGAAATAACCCAGATTATCAGTCTTGCTTCAGGAGAACCCGGTAAAGTGATTGAGGTAAGAAATGAAATCGACTGGCAATCGAGGGAGGTAAGCCTTAAAGCAGCATTCCCTACAACTGTAGTTAATGAATTTGCTACATACAGTCTGAATACAGCTGCTATTAAAAGAACTACAAATAATGATGTCAAGTTTGAAGTACCCGGGAGGCAATGGATTGACATAACAGACAGATCAAACAGCTATGGTATTTCAATCCTGGAGGATTGTAAATACGGCTCAGATAAACCGGATAACAGTACTTTGAGACTTACACTGATGTATACTCCTAAAGCGAATTCCTACGTTTATCAGGGTACCCAGGATTGGGGTATTCATAATGTAAAATATGGTATTTATGCACATACCGGCGACTGGGCCTATGCCAAAACACCATGGAAAGGATATTTTCTGAATAATCCTCCTATCGTTTTTGAGACTACAAAACATACCGGGGATCTTGGCAGGGAGTATTCACTTGTCAAATCCAACACACATCAGGTTGATGTAATGGCTTTCAAAAAGGCAGAAGAGAGCAACTATTATATTGTAAGAGTCAATGAACTTTATGGGAAAGAAGCAAAAGGTGTTTCAATAAGCTTCCCGGGGAAAATTGCTGATGCTTACGAGGTTAACGGTCAGGAGAAAAAAATTGGTATTGCCGATTTCAAAAATGGTACACTCAATTTTGATATGACCAGATTCCTGATCCGAACCTTTGCCGTTAAATTCGAAAATCCTGCTAAATCTCTTTCAAAACCAGTTCAGGCAGTGGTTGGACTTCCATATAATGAAGATGGAATCAGTTTTGACACAAAGCGATCAGATGGCAACTTACTAAATGGAATGACTATTCCTGCCGAAATGATTTCACCGGAAATTGTGAGCGAAGACATCTTGTTCAAAATTGGCAATAGCACTGATGGACAGAATAATATGCTCGCAGCTAATGGCCAGAAGCTAGACTTACCTGCAGGTGAATATAATAAGGTATATATTCTTGCGGCTGCCACCGAAGATACTCAGGGTGATGTGAAAACAGGGAGCCAGGTTAGCCGTATAAACTTTCAGAACTGGACCGGGTTTGTCGGACAACATTATGGAAGGGTGCTTTACTTTAATAATATGAAAGTAGCATCCATAACCGATGCCTTCACAAAAAGGGATAATATTGCATGGTACGCTTCACACCGGCATACCCCTGATGCTAACGATGCTTATCAGTACAGTTATTTATTTAAATATGAAATTGCACTTCCAAAAGGAACCAGGTCAATTACTCTTCCAAAGAACAGTAAGATTAAAATTTTCGCAGTCACAGTAGCAAATAATAGAAACGAAGATGTTATTCCCCTTCAGTTACTTTATGATGATTTCAGGAATGATAAACCTGTACAGTTGAGAGTTAAGGAATATGTTACTTCTGATCTTCAACCTGTAAAGTTTGCCCAGCGACCACTGTTCAGTCAGAATATCGATATGAGGCAAATGCCAAGGGTGAAGGCTTATCTTAAAAGCATTGGGGCAGATACAGTTGTCGTAACTACGCCACCATCCATATCAGATTATGCGGATAAAAAATCAGGAAACGGAGCAACTGTGACATATTATGCAACAGGCAAATCAAAAAAGGGAATGGAATATAAAAATGAGAAACTCGATATTTCAAACATTCTCGACTCTCAGATTGGGAAACTAAAGGATACCGTTCTTTTTGATAATGGTGAAGGACGAATTGTTGTTGATCTCAGGAAATCTGTTAACGTTGAGAAAATAAATATGTACTTTGATCAATTCAGGAACAGGGGTTCACAGATTTTCACAATCTGGGTATCTTCAAAAGAATCTGGACTAAGTGGTGACCCAAAGGTAAACGGCTGGCAATATGTTGGACCATATGGTCTATCGGGCAGAGGTGTATCTTCATCGGGAACTTCTTTAGTTTTTGACAATGGTCTCCAATGCAGGTATATTATGTTTATATCTGATGGAAACTGGCACGGTACAGAATACCTTAAACAGCTTGATATTATTGAAAAGAAGTGATATTAATCTTAATAGCGCAACCTTTTTTCAATAATAAACATCAATTTTTTTATAGTATTACTGGCATATAAGATAATTATTTCATATTTTTATATTCTCAAACAGGTAAAAAGCCTTGCCAGAGATAAAGAAAATAATAAAAGGTTGTCTTGCCGGTGACAGAAGGGATCAGGAACTTCTGTACAGGAGGCATTCAGCTAAGTTATATGCTGTATGTCTGCAGTATTCTGGTAGTGATGAAGAGGCACAGGACATTTTGCAGGAAGGTTTTATCAAGATATTTGAAAATCTTCATAATTACAAGCATGAAGGTTCTTTTGAAGGATGGATGCGCCGTATAACAGTCAATACAGCGCTTGAAAAATTCCGCAGCAGGCATAATCTTTATCGTGTCGATGACATTGACACGATACCTGAACCCGTTGCAGAACCTGATAATCAGGATTATGCCGGGCTCGAAGCGAATGACTTGCTTAATATTATAAGGGAGCTGCCACCGAAATACAGAGTGGTATTTAACCTTTATGCAATTGAAGGGTATTCGCATAAAGAGATCGGTAAAATGGCGAATATTTCAGAGGGAACATCAAAATCAAACCTCTCCCGCGCAAGGGTTATCCTTCAAAGAAGAGTCGGATCATATACAGGAATTAAGAAGAGAGTAGCAAATGGATGAAAGAGGGGCAAATATTGATCTTATCTTCAGAAACGGGCTGAAAGATTTCGAGGTACTTCCGCCCCAGGAGGTTTGGGATAATATACATCCCGTTGTTAAAAGAAAACGAAGGCCGTTCATTCTATTAAGGGCTGCGGCTCTTATTGCCTTTGTTCTTTCGATGAGTTTTCTTGCTTACAGATGGAGCAGGGAGGTATCAACAGGGCACGAAAGTACTGTCGTGGCACTTAATGTGGAGACTACCTCTCCCGTAATTAGTCCTGATATCATCAGAACTATTCCGGTTACCGGAAAAGAAAACAAAGTTATCCAGGGTTCTCAAAAAACGAAAATTGAAAGTAAGCAGGACCTGACCAATACACCTGATGATGAGAACAACATCTCTCCGGCGGTTGCCTACCTTCAGGTACCAAATAGTTTGTCTGCAAGCGACACCCCATTATTGCATGGACCTCGGCTGGTAACTTTGAACTCTTCGCTGAATAATACATTTAAGATTAAAGAACCTGAACAACAATATCTTCCCGAAAACAATACAGTAAAAGGTACTGACAGGTGGTCTATAGCTGCTATGGCATCACCGACATATTATTCGAGGTTTAATTCAGGCAATGATGAACTTTCAAAACAACTTATGGCATCAGAAGAAAATCTTATTTCCTATTCCGGCGGGGTTGCATTCTCATATAAAGTTAATAAACGACTTAGCATTCAGTCAGGTCTTTACTATTCCTCTGTCGGGCAGATGGTAGACGGTATAAATTCTTTCAGCGGATTTCAGAAGTATGGCAATACTTCCAAAGGTGACCCCAACTTTAAAGTGCTGACCACAAGCGGAACTGTCAATGCTAATGATGGGAATATTTTTCTTATCGCCGATGGCCCGGTTGAAAGGATAACGACAAATTATACTACTGATGTATTCGATCCCAAAAAAGCGAATCTTCAGTACTTAAATAATACGCTGCGCCAGAACTTCAGCTACCTTGAATTGCCAATAGTGCTCAGGTATAAATTTGTCGATAGAATGATAGATTTAAATCTTATCGGAGGATTATCCTATAACATGCTGGTAAATAATTCAGTATATACTATGGTTGATGGTGGCAAATATCCAATCGGAGAGACTGAAGGATTAAATCTGTTTACTGTAAGCAGCTCCCTTGGAATGGGTATGGAATACAGCTTCTCAGATAAGCTTTCATTAAACCTGGAACC
>JAPLED010000043.1 GCA_026391475.1 Bacteroidia bacterium
TTTAAGCAATACAAGACACGATCATGCAAATCATGCCCGGTACGCTCACAATGCACAAGATCAAAAAATGCAAGAGTGCTTTCAAGAAGCACATTTACTGAATATTACGAAATGAATCGTAAAACTTATCAGGAGAAAGAACACCTCTATAAGAGACGTCAGGCCATTGTAGAACATCCATTCGGAACATTAAAACGACAATGGGGGTTCAGTTATATTCTCACTAAGAAGGGAATAAGCCGTGCTGGCGCCGATGTGGAATTTATGTTTATTGCATATAATTTAAGGCGCATTGTCAATATTTTGACCAGAGATCAGCTGATTGAGTATCTCAGGATACTTATTTCTCTGTTTTTGAGCAAAACACACCTCTCCAGACTAAAAAAAAGCCATTTCAAGACAACTTTTTTCCGGATATCAGTTTAGGATAGAAAATTTCCGCGTTCGCTGGTAATAGCTTAAATCAAATGAAAATGTATAGACTAAAAAAAGACAGACTGCCGTTAGGTGCCATTATGGGACTTCCTGGACTATTTAAAACTTGATTATAAATTCTTTACATAATAATTATATCATGAGAAATAAAAAGATTCTTGTTGGATTATTACTCGCATGCATCCTCTTGACAGGATGTGTCACCAAATCTAGAAAGGTCGAAAATATTCACACTTTTGCAAAAGTATATGGATATGTTCGATGGTATTATCCTAGTGATGAAGCATCACAACTGGATTGGAACAAATTTGCCGTTCTCGGTGTACAAAAAGTTGAAACAGCAAGGAATCAGAAAGAATTAAACAAAATCATTCTGGAACTATTCAAACCAATTGCCCCGGCACTCCAAATTACCGAAAAAAGGATTAATAATAGCTTTGATATCAATTCAATTTCCCCCCTGACCTTACTGGAGCTAACCCTGTTTCCTGGGAGCACTTTGGGGTATTACTTGGCGATAAAAGCAACATCTACAAAAGTTTCAGAATAAACAGGGATACGATTAAGGAATTTCATCCTTGTTTTCGAAACATTATTCCTTTAGGACAATACACAGGTAAACAAATCAAATTATCTTTTTTAACCAAGTCAATTGACAAACCTGGAAGAAAAGCGTCATTGTTTATGACTTTAAAAAAGAAATCCGGGTTTTTGGAGGAGCAAGAACCAATCAAGATTAACCCCGATACTAAATGGACTGAATATTCAAAAATATTAACCCCCGGTAAAGATGATGATATATTAGCTTTCAGTATTGGGATTGATACTACCGTTACCCTCCTTGTAAGTGATTTTAAGTTAATGATAAAAGAAAACAATACCTGGATACCGGCTAAAATAAAAAATGGGAATTTCGAGAATGGATTAAACTATTGGCAGATTAACCAGATAAATTATAATATTAGTACTGATTCTATAAGATCCGATAACGGAAATCGTTGTGTTAAAATTAAATATGCTAATAAAATACCAAACCCAGGAGAGTATATTACCAAGAATATTGGGAATGACTTAATTCTCAAAATGCCGATAGCTTTATATAATTACAAAGGGCATACATTTCCAGTTGCTGATTCGGTGAAATGGAATAGTTTGAAAAGGAAGATCAACAATATTCCCACTTCAAAACTGACCAATGAAAACTACACTGTCCGTCTGGCAAACATTGTTATTGCTTGGAATGTATTTCAACATTTCTTCCCATATTTTGATGTCCTTAATGTAGATTGGGAGAATGAGTTAACAAAGACACTTATTAACACGTATTCGATTAATTCTCAATCCGATTATTATTTTGAGTTAATGAGAATGACTGCAAAATTAGAGGATGCCCATGTAAGCATTATGGGTTTCAACGCTATAGGAAATGGATTGAAAATTAAAGTAGATTTATTTGATAATGACATTGTTGTCACTTCCTCAGGATCAGAGTTAATTAAGAAAGGAGATATAATAAAAAGCATTGATGGAATAACCGCCTTTTCAGAACTAAAGAATAAAGAGCAACTTATTTCAGCATCACCGAATGTAAGACGAAACCGGGCTTTACAGTTCTTTGGAATAACCATGACAAATAAGGATGCCGAAGTAACTTTAATGAGAGATAATAAGGAGATTCATTTAAAAGTTACACGGACGCCACTGACTGATAAATTCTACCAAGAGGATTATAATTCAAGTAAGATTATTGACTGCGGTGACAGTGTGTATTATTTGAAAGGGAAAATTCAGGATATTAATTCACTTTTAAAGAAAATTGTAAACGCAAAGGGAGTAATAATCGGATCTGTGGGTCAGCTCTGGGATCTTTTACCTTATATGATTAAGGAACCTGTCTGGAGTGCAAACTGGCTTATACCTATCAATTTATACCCCGATAGAGAAAAAACTTTATGGAATGCAAGTAGCTGGACAATAGATCCGAAATTACCATTTATAGAGGCAAAATTTGCAATTTTAACTACCTCCGATGACCAAAGCAATTTAGAAACAGTTCTTGGTATTGTTGATTATTATAAACTAGGAAAATTGGTTGGAGATACTTCAGCCGGATGCAATGGAAATGTGAATACAATACCCTTGAATGGCGGGTATTCTATCCGTTGGACAGGGATGAAAGTGCTAAAACATGATGGTTCTCAACATCATCTAATTGGATTCAATCCTGACTATCCTGTTATTAGGACAAAGGATGCAGTACTTCTCGGTATTGATGAATATCTCCAAACAGCAATGAAAATTCTGAAAACAAATTAACGGCACCTAACACGGTCAGTGACAATTTTATCATGACATGAAAAACCTTGCTCACTTATCGGGACTCAGTCATCAGGACAACTTTATCGTGACACGAAAATCTTGCCCAATTACCGGGACTTTGCAAAAACGCATGCCAACTTAGACGCTGATCGCAACTAACAATCTAACTTTCAGATTAAAATTATCATTATTATTGAAAAACATATTATAATCAAAATAATGAAGAAATTGAATATTTTTTTAGTCCTCCTTATTGTAGGACAATCATTATTTGCTCAACAAAATTTACCAATTATTAGAGCTACATCAAAGATAGTAGACATACGAGATGGAGACGACTTCAAAAAAGCAACCTGGACAATAAGTCCTAACTTGAAACCCGATATTTACCAAACGAATAACAAAAAGGTTACTTTTTATACCAATACTGATTCAATTACTTTTAAAGTCAAACCCAATCAAAAATATAACTTCATCATTTTACTGAATGGTAAAGATTCCGCGTATACTCAAATTGTTTGTTTCCCAAGTTATTTGGACATTTTGATGAGGGCATCCGAATACAACCTTGATGATAAAAGAGAAATACCCGTTTTTAATTATCAGTCTTCTCGGGACTCAAATCTGGTTGCTTTAAGAAAAACCTTTAACCTGGATTCTATTGCTGGTTTTGGAAATGAAACCTCAAAAGTAATAAACTTGTTGCATTGGGTGCATAATACAGTTAGACATGACGGACAACATGAAAGTGGTATCAAGAATATCAATGCATATTCAATAGTAAACACAGCAAGAGCTAAGAATATTGGAGTTTCTTGTGGTGAGTTGGCAACTACTTTGAATGATTGCTATTTGGCAATGGGATGGGCATCAAGAAAAATATATTGCTTTCCAAAAGATAGCTTAAGAAATGACCATGATTCACATGTGATTAATGTTGTTTTCTTAACTTCAAAAAACAAATGGATTTGGGTTGACCCTACCAACAATGCTTACATTATGGATGAAAAAGGGGATCTGTTGAGCATAGAAGAAGTAAGAGAACGGTTAATAATGAGTAAACCTTTAATTATAAATCCTGATGCAAATTATCGGAAAAATCCAGTCACCAAAGATTATTATCTCGACACTTATATGGCTAAAAATTTATACCGAATTTATTGTCCATTAAATAGTGAATATGACTACGAAACATGGGGACTCAATAAAAGGGTAACATATGTTTATCTTTTGCCTCTAGACTACCAAATAAAAGGACCATATAAAACTGACGACTATTTCAATCCTGACTTAAAAACTACTTTCAATAACTATTACATTAATAATCCTAAAATATTTTGGCAGAAGCCCAGAAATGAAGCAAAAAAATAAAAAACGCACTATAACTCGGATGGTTTAATTAATTGCCTTCGCCAGCCAGGACAGCTTCTCAATCAGCCCCCAAAGTCTACGAGAGTAAACATAAACCCACTTATAAAGTCTTGTGCCACCCGGACTGATCCTGCTGCCGAGACAAAGTCAATAGGGCTGCCGGCCGACGCTCAGTTGTCATGGTTTTTGCACGTCACCTTGACAACTTTATCATGACATGACAAATCCTACCCACTTATCGGGACCAGGCCATCTGGACAAATTCATTGTGACATGACAACTCCTGTCCATCTACCGGGATTTGAACTCTCCGGCGCCTAACGACCAAAAGAAAATTTTGTCATGTTTCTTGACAACTTCGTTACCTTTACAAATAACTCCAAACGCAATTTGAAAATTCAGACCATCAATTTAACTTTAACCAAAATTTTTAATTATGAGCCTATTTACAAAGTCCGAACCCGAAACGGTTGCAGTAAAAGGACATGAGTTGATATGTCCAATTTGTGGAAATAAATACTTCTGGACAAAAAGAGCATTGTTAAATAACTACATAGCTTTATTTTTTAGTCTGGATTGGGCCAACAGGACTGCTACTTGCTTTGTGTGCTCAGATTGCACCCATATTTCTTGGTTCTTAGGTCAACAATAAAACATGACTGATTTCAAACCGAGACAAATTATCGACTGGACAAGAAAAAAATTCCGGCGCCTAATAAAGAGGACTTCATTCGGCGCGAAGTGCCAAGAATGAAGTCTCACGTTGCACTACATCCGGGAACTTGTCCTTATTCTATGCACTTACCACCGTTATTTGTGTTCCATGAGCAGCCTCATTTCAGGCTGGTCTGGTGGTTTTTGGGTTATATGTTGGTGCCTTTTTTACATTTTCATTGGTTTATCGCTTCTCAATCAGCTGGTTTTACTCGTTTTTTGATGATTTTGTAACGATTAGACAGACTACCGTTATGTGTCATGGCAAACTTACTCCAAAATGGCATGATAATTGCATATTATAAAATCTTGACTAACAACCTACACCCATGAAAAAGTCCCTTTTAATTGTATCAACATTTATCATAAGCTTGGCTGCATGCGAAAGGATTAATTCTGATAATTATTCTGACCCTATCCTTAAAATTGGTGATAATCTAGTGTATTCGTATAATAACTTCGAATTGTATGACTCCTCGTCCCATATACTTTATTTTAAATCTAGTCACTCTGAAATTTCTGACTCTAAACAATCATCATTTGCCTTTTATGTAGATTCTCTTAAAATTTATCAAGGCAGTTTTTGGCCTTCATATTCATCATCTTTACCAACCGATCCATTCATTTCTTCATTTCCATTCTTTTATCAAGATTACGTATTAAGGATTGGTTTTATATTTTTTGATCAGGGTAAAGCTGATCCAAGAAATGATGACAGATTAATATCGGCATTTAAAAATCATGATTTGTTACACTCGGGATTATCTGGTGAGATCAAAAGCATAGTAAAAAACGGATCTCAAGTAACATTTTCATTTGTTGTCACAAATAGAGACCAGTCAAATCTGTTAATCCTTGACCCTGATAAAATGGGCCCAAAACTTTTCCATTATTTCACAAATGCACCCGTGTTTTATAATATAACTCAGAAGAAGGTCTATTCTGCTAACACAGATTATCAAACTCCATCACCTTGGAATAGTTGGAACATTGGTTGGTTATCACTATTAAAATCTGGTGACTCTCGACAATTCACTTTTAATTATACAATCGATTCTCCTTTAAGTCCTGGAGAATATAAAGTATCCTATGAATTTCCAGGATTATCTAATCAAGTGACCAAAGACCAATTATACCAAGACAATAAACGAATTTGGTTGGGTGACATTCAATTAACAAAAATAATGACTGTACAATAAAGCCACGAACCGGCAGGCAGGCGCTCAAGCTGTCATAGCCTGTTCCGCTTGCGGGGGTTTTTGCTCCCGATAGCTATCGGGAGCCATCAAGACAATTTTATCGTGACGGGACAACTTCGAGCCATCTACCGGGATTCAGCCATCTGGACAACTTCATCGTGACACGATAAATTCGATCCATCTATCGGGACTTGGTCTACCTAGACAAATTCCGTATGACGAGACAACACACGCCTATCAACCGAGATTAACGAAGAGATCCAAATGATAAAGCCGTTGACCAAAGAAAAACAATAACTAACCATAAAATAGTCGATATAAAAATTTAGAAACAAACAAAAACAAAATAATTAACTTTAAACCGAGGATGTTACAACTAAAAGTGTAAACCTATTCGAGGACGAGACAGTGGACAAAGGCACCAAACGGGAAATGTTGTAAAAAATGTGGAGGATAATAACAAAACCCAAGAAAATGTTTAAAAAAAGAAAACAAATACTATCCAATGAACCGGCTCAGCAGAAGCCACTTCGGTTATGGCCAGGCGTTGTCATCGTAATACTGCAGTGGATGGTCAGGTTTGTTCTCCCATCTGTTTCGCCTGATGCTATTGGTATAGGGGTATTTGGCGGACTCCTTGGCGGGTTAGCTATCATTGTCTGGTGGGTGTTCTTTAGCAGAGCACCTCGATTCGAACGTTGGGCCGCTATTGTCTTTATGATAGTAGCTCTGGCCGCGACATCGCAAATCATCCACAAGTCAATTGAAACTGCAATGATGGGAATGATGTTCCTGGTATATTCAATCCCGGTGTTAAGCCTTGCTTTTGTTGTATGGGCGGTGGCCAGCCGTAGATTCTCCGACAGTCTCCGACGTGCAACTATGGTCGCTACCATCTTGCTCGCTTCCGGATTCTGGGTGTTCCTCCGTACAAATGGAATGGATGGCGAAGCCCGTCAGGATTTCGCATGGCGGTGGGCGAAAACAGCCGAGGATCGGCTTCTGGCCCAATCAGGTGATAAGCAAATAACAATGCCACTGGATTCGGTAGCAATGGCAACAGAAGCCGAATGGCCAGGCTTTCGGGGAGTGAATCGGGACGGAATCATCCATGGAGTGAGAATCAGTACAGATTGGTCTAAAACACCACCGGTGGAGATGTGGCGTAGATCTATTGGACCTGGTTGTTCGTCCTTTGCGATACATGGAGCTTTACTCTATACTCAGGAGCAGCGCGGTGAATACGAGATGGTTACCTGCTACAATCTGAATACTGGCGAGCCGGTTTGGAGACATTCCGATAAAGCCCGTTTCTGGGATTCACATGCAGGTGCTGGTCCTCGTTCAACACCAACACTCAACAAAGGTCGTGTATACACATTAGGCGCCACAGGAATCCTGAACGTGCTTGATGAACGTGATGGCACAGTTGTGTGGTCGCGTAACGCAGCGCAAGACACTGAAGTAAAGATACCGGGTTGGGGCTACGCGAGTTCGCCTTTGGTTGTTGACAGCGTCGTTGTAGTTGCTATTGCAGGCAAACTTGTTGCATATGATCTTGTTACTGGCCATCAGCGCTGGTCTGACCCTGATGGTGGAGAAAGCTACAGCTCTCCACATTTATTGACAACCGATGGCGTCAACCAGATTTTATTTATTAGTAAAGAAGGTTTGGCCAGCTTTGCACCGACCAATGGCAAGGAACTATGGAAGCTCTCGTTGCCAGGCGTCATGACCCAAATTGTTCAGCCAGCCCTGATTAATGAAAGCGATATCTTATTTAGTGAAGGTTATACAAAAGGGATGAAGCGTATTGCAATCAAAAATGGATTTGGAGAATGGACTATCAAAGAACGTTGGACATCAGATGTGTTAAGACAAAACTTTAGCGACTTTGTCGTACACAAAGGTCATGTTTACGGCTTTGAGGGTCCCAGTCTCGCGTGCATCGATATCGAGAAAGGCAATCGCAAATGGAAAGGCGGACGCTATGGAGGCCAGCTTGTCCTGCTGACTGATCAGGATATGCTGCTGGTGCTGTCGGAAAAGGGTGAACTAGTTCTGGTCGAGGCAACCCCCGAACATTTCAAAGAGCTCGCGCGGTTCCCCGCAATTAAGGGCAAGACTTGGAACCACCCGGTTTTAGTTGGCGATGTCTTGGTAGTTCGCAACTCACAGGAAATGGCCGCATTCAGCTTGTCCCGGCAGAATTAGTTAATCTTGACAACACCTACCCTTCTACCGGGAATCGGGACTCTCCCATCACGCAACGATTACTTGCATCTGCTTCATTATGACGAAAAGGATTCCAATACCTATGACAGTTTCATTGCCAGTCGGCCAATTCTTTAATCCGATGACTAATTACCAATACTTGTACTAACTTCATCCAATTATTTCTCAGTTTCCAATCTTGATTGTAGTCGTCTATAAAACATGACCTTAACTCTAAGATAATGAACCTATGACAAAACTTTTTTGGATTTTAGCACCCTTAATTTGGATAGTCAATTTGATTATTCTAATAATTGCCTTGACTAATTTAGTCCCTGATAATTCTTTCAAAGAGTATCGTTTGATAATTGGAATTGGATTTTTATGTATATCTGGATTTATTGGGATTGTTTACAAAAAATTAATATCTAAATGACTGATAAGAATATCCCATTTCAAACAATAGATTGGTCTGTAATTCCCAAAACTGAACATAAAGGGGAAAGAGGATCTTCATATTGGCAGACAGTAGAATTTCAAGGATTAAGAATCCGAATTGTTGAATATTCTAAAGGATACATGGCCGATCATTGGTGCCAAAAAGGACATATTGTACATTGCTTGGATGGAAAATTTGTAAGTGAAATGCAAGATGGTATAGAATTTCTCTTGACGAAAGGAATGACCTTTGTGGTTTCAGATGATTTGAGTTCACACCGTTCAAAAACAAGGAATGGAGTAAAATTATTGATTATCGATGGAAACTTTTTAAAACCGGGAATCGAGTAGATAGAATTACCATCACCATGACGAATGACCTCTTGCTATACTTGTGCTAACACGGTCAGTGCTAAATCATTCTAATCATCTATAAACTAACTGCATGTACCGCGATAGCACAATAGCTCTCGCGCACCGTGATGGCAAATATTGCGCCATACCCGGCGGCCCACCGGGACAACTCCCTGCTCGTCTACCCGGACTAGAAAAGGATGTCACCGGTCGCTACAATAAACCATATCGTTTAGTTGTAACACCAAACTTTAAATACAATTCTACCATGAAAACTTATATTCTTTTACTTTTAGCCTGTATATCAATATCTAATAGCTTATATTCTCAGAAGTTTAAAAAGCCAATCGACTATAGATTCAAGAATGGAGAAAACGGTTATGTCTCATTTTTTTCTAAAAATATTAACTTCCCTGTCCCAGCAATAAAAAATGGGACAATTGGTAATTCAATAATCAGGATCTCATTAAATCCCAAAGGAGAAATAAATGAAATAAATATCATTAATCCGATTGACAGTACTATTGACAATGAAGTGCTTCGAGTTATTTACCTGTCCAAAAGCCTTTGGAAAGAATGTGACACAATCAACCAGGATGATAATAAAATTTTCAACTTCGCGGATGGGTTTTCACTCGATGAATTAAATAAAGACCAAGATTAATATCGGGTATAGTATATAACCTTTTCACAATATTTGAAAAGAAAATTTTGTAGGATAATTATGCTGAAAATATCTCAAACATCAATTAACTCTTTACTCAGTACCGAGATAGCAATATCCCGGAACGCACATGATAACAAATATTGCATCACATCAATGAGTCGATAACAGTTACTTAACTAAACACGCTACTGCAAGCGAATATTAAAATTTATCCACAATGAAAAAGTTAATTTTATTATTTCTTTTCATCAATGTCAATTTAGTTGCTTATAACCAAGTTATTAAAGGAACTATCTTCGACAATAAAACCAAAAACATAATTTATTCCGCATCAGTCTATTTTAACGGAACGTCTGTTGGGGTTCTGTCAGATGAGAATGGAAATTTCCGGTTAGATATCTCAAAATATCGTTCAATGCCCTTAACAATAAGTGCTATAGGATATTATTCTGTCACTCTTACTGATTTTTCAACGAATAAACCGAATTTAGTTTATATGAACCCTAAGTTATTTGAATTGAATGAAGTTGTCGTGAATGCTAAATCACAAGCCTGGAAAAGAAGGGAAAATTTAACAATTTTCAGAAATGAATTTCTTGGAACAACCGGAAATGCAATGAATTGTGAAATAACTAATGAGAATGACATTAGATTTAAATATAGCTCTGATAATGATACACTGAAAGCATTCGCAACCAAACCAATCCTCGTCGACAATAAAGCATTAGGATATAAAATCACCTATTACCTTGATAAATTTGAGTATGATAAACAAAGTAAATCATTCCTTTTTAAAGGGAATATTATCTTCCAGGAGGATGCAACAACTAAAGGAACAAAAAAAATATTCTTTGAAAAAAAAAGAAATTACGCATATCTTGGATCGAGAATGCATTTTTTCAGGGCGCTTTGGATGGATGATTTAAATTCAGCCGGATTTACTGTCAGAAATTCAGCAAATGAGACTATCAGTTATAAAAAAATAGTATTTCAAAAAGATAGCCGCACAAAATATCTTAAATGCCCTGGAGGTCTGGGTATATCCTACTATACAAAACAGCCTACAAGCTTTATTATTTTTCTTAAAGAGAGTGTTTTTTTTGATCCGAATGGATATTTCGAACCAGACGGAATTACCTGGGAAGGCGAAATGGCAAGACAACGTATTGCGGACTTGGTGCCATATGAATATTCAATCAATGAATAACGACCTCTAACCCAATCGATTTAGTTAATTGAGTTCCCTAAGTATGTAGTGTCCTAAAGTAAACCGGATTTTATTGAGAAATCTCTGCACATATTTCGGGATTGACACTCAGAACCTGTGGACAAAATTCATTACCAGAGAAAACAAAATAAGAACTAACCATAAAAACGAGTCAGGCAAAATTGAGACAGCGATTAGGTTTGACCGGTAATGAAAAATATCTCAATAAGTTAAGCAACCTTTGAAGATATTGATCATCTTATCAATAAAGGTTAAAAATATAAGAACGTACAAACAATTAATCCTTTAAGCAGATATTGTAAACTCTTTATTTTAAATTGCCTAAAAACAAAGTTATGAAATCATCATTATTGTTCATCCTAATGTTCCTGATGATCGTTTTCACGCTATTCTATGCTTGTGATAAAGTAACCGTTGAAATAACCAGTCCTCCTTTGCCTGTACATCGAAAAGATGAAAAACCTAATACACCTGTACCCCTGGGTTGTATAAGGGGCTACTTCGGGGATTATTACATAACGTTTACACAGCATATTGAAAAGGTTCAGCCCATTGATAGCTTTTCAAATGTATACTTTTACGGGAGTTGCAATGATGCCCTGAAACAAATTAATTTAATCAGGTGTGATTCGGCTTTTGTCTTTGCCCTGTATATCATGGGATATTCATTTGATTCATTACCTGCTACCCTTCCTGTGCCTTCCGAGTATGGAAAGTATTCTGAAATACAGTTCTACCCATTCCAGGATTGGAATAGTGGTTCACCTGAGCACTATACCATGGACGATTTTTATGGGAAAAACGTGTTTATTACCGATAAAACAGATGATATTCTTACAGGCACATTTGAGGGTATTCTAAGATCACCCGCAGGAGACATATTGCCTGTATCAGAAGGAGAATTTAAAATAAAAATCTTTAGAAAATACATGCCATGTGGACAGGACAATGGAAAATGAAACTGTATATGTCGGTGAGATCGATAGAAATGAGTTTCCTGCCATATTGATTGACAAAACATAAAAGAACTTTGTCTAATAATGGACAGCAGAAAGAAGGTAAGGTTATTGCTTCTTCAACAATTTACCTGAGATCTTTCTGGGGGGTTGATGGAAATAGCCAATATGCATTCAGTATGGATGGAAGAATATTTGAAACGTTAGGAGAATCTTATAAACTGACCTGGGGTAATTATCGTGGCGACAGGATAGGTATCTTCTCTTATAATTCAATTGAAGAAAAAGGTTATATAGATGTGGATTGGTTTCATTATTGCTATTGATTTTAAATTGAATATTATATAAATTTATAAGCCAAATATTTGGTTTTAATTTTCAATAACCCCATTTATCTTAACATAAACCCCTTTCGGAATATGTTTTATTAATAAATATCATCAAAACATAATTATGAAATATGTATAAATTTTTCAATTCACATTTGAGGAAAATGACGATTTCGTTACAATTGTTACTTCTGTTTTCTGTAATTACAAATGCACAGGAAATCCGAAAACTGACTTTTGACGGCACACTCTGTGAACACAAACTTGCCATAAAAGATCTGAATCCTGCATTACAGTCGGACTGGACTACATATACTCATCTGGTGATGGAAATTAGAACTTCTTCACCTCAGCGGTTCAGCGTGTGGCTATACCGGTCCGATGGGACACCGATCAGGGTTATGTTTCAGCCATTCGGACAAAATGTATGGTTCAGAGCCTCGCTTCCGCTTCAGTATTTTGTAGGAATGGACAAGTCAGGAAATGACCTGGCGTCGGCTAATAACCGCAGGACCAATTCTTTCTGGTTTTCCACATGGGGGCCATTCGGGGATATTAAGTCAATTGAATCCATCGGGTTTGCAATGCAGTATCCTGTCAATAAACCTACTGTTGAGATACGGGCTGTACATCTTTCTTCTCAGGATGAGGGATCGGAATTTCTTGAGAAACTGCCATTGCTGGACGAATTTAATCAATGGGCTAATGCCGACTGGCCTGGAAAAATCAAAAGCAAAGAGCAACTGGCCAAAGAACTCGCTGATGAGGAAAAAACGATGAACTACTGCGCACCAGCCGTATATTCGATGTTTGCAGTGTCAATGTATATGAATATGAGCCAATGTGGCAACTTGACAGGGTATACCGTTACACAGGACGCCCGGTTCTGATCGGAGAATTTCATATCGGTGTTCCCGCTAATGGACTTGGAGCCGGATTAGTACAGGCAAAAGACCAGACAGAGCGTGGAATAGCATACAGGTACTATGTAGAACAGGCCGCATCGCTTAGTTGTTTCCTTGGTGCTTACTGGTTCCAGTGGAGAGATGAACCTGTTATGGGTCGTGGTGACGGAGAGAACTATAACATCGGCTTTGTGGATGTAAATGACCGTCCTTATAAGGAACTTGTGGAAGCTGCCAAGGCCACCAATAAACGGCTTTACGATGTTCATTCCGGGAGGGTCTTGCCATTTAATAAGAGACCAAAGGCTTCAGATGCCGGAACACCTTCAAGTCCCTGGCGATTCTGACATATATATTTCTAATACTTTATGAAAATGTTAAAAACCATAAAAATTACTGTCTCACATCTGATCGTGTTACTGTTATCGGTTAATATGCCGGCGGTTACCGCTGGCGCTCCTGTGAGTTATGATATTACCAAGTTTGGAGCTGTTGGCGATAGTAAGACTTTGAACACACGGGCTATCCAGGATGCGATCGATGCGTGTTCAGAAAATGGAGGAGGTGTGGTAATCATTCCCAAAGGGAGATTCATTACCGGAGCTATCTTCCTCAAACAGGGAGCCAATCTCAATATTGAGAAAGATGGAGTGCTGAAAGGATCTGTCAATCAAGCTGATTATCTTCAGATTAATACCCGATGGGAAGGTGAAGAACGAGTATGGACATCAGCTCTGATCAATATTATTGATGTTAAGAATGTTGAAATTTCTGGTGAAGGTACTATCGACGGATCAGGAACAGAATGGCCTGGTTTTGGCCGTCAGAACAGCCAGCAGAGGCAGCAGCTTTCCCAGGCAGCCCGCGACAGCATAATGAAAATACCTCGCTTAGGCCGTCCCCGTCTTATTTGTTTTCAAAACTGCACAAAAGTCCGGATTTCTGATCTTAATCTCCGCAATCAGGCTGTATGGTGTCTGCATATTCTTTATTGCAGGGATGTCGTTGTAAAAAACCTCAATATACGAGCTGCACATACTATTCCCAGCTCCGACGGGATCGATGTGGATTCGAGCAATGGCGTGATCATAACGGGCTGTTTTATTGATGTTAATGACGATTGCATTTCAATTAAATCGGGAAAAGATGCCAACGGATTACTGGTTAACCGGCCAAGTGAAAATATCTTAGTTAAAAAATGCCGGTTTGGGTACGGTCATGGAGGAGTAGCTATGGGTAGCGAAACTTCAGGCGGAATTCGTAATGTGAAAATCATAAACTGCGATGTCGACTCAGGTAACTGGGCTCCTATCCGTTTCAAAACACAACCCAGCCGCAGTGGTGTTGTCGAAAAAATTGTTTACCGGAATATCCGGATCAAAGATGCCAGGCAGGCTTTTGAGTTCAACATGGAATGGAGGATGGTTCCTCCAATTGCCCCGCCTGCAGAAGTTTTACCTATTGTCCGTAATGTAAGGTTCATTAATATATCGGGTAATGTCAATTCACTGGGCATGATCCATGGACTGAAAGATAGTCCCATAACTGATGTGAAATTCAAAAAATGTAAAATTTCGGCTCAGAGAGGACTAACTGTTGATAATGTAAGAGACATTGATTATTCAGGCCTTAGGGCAAATGTAAAAGAAGGACAGGTTATTATAAAAAAATAGTTATGAAAAAGTATGCAATTGTTTTCAATCTTATCTTAATTAACATTCTGACTTTAAATGTGTGGTCTTCCATTCCGGAAGCACGTCAACGCTTACTGATGGATTATAACTGGAAATTTATACAGTCAGACTTAAAAGATGCGGAAAAACAGATTTTTGACGATACCAAATGGCGGACTCTCAATCTTCCGCATGATTGGAGTATCGAAGGTGAATTTAAGGAAGATGCGATTACAAAAGGCCCCGGTGGTTATCTTCCGACAGGTATCGGGTGGTACCGCAAACATTTTAACTTAACTTCAATTGGTAAAGGCCAGCAATTCTGGATTGAATTTGATGGCATCTATATGAACAGTGATGTCTGGATAAACGATCAGCACCTGGGCAAACATCCCTATGGTTATACAAGCTTTTATTACGATCTGACTCCTTATATTAAAAAAGGGGAAAACATAATATCGGTCAGAGTAGATAATTCTGTTCAGCCCAACAGCCGCTGGTACTCAGGTTCAGGCATATACCGCCATGTGTGGTTGAATATTGCCGGTCCTGTTCATATCGGTCAGTGGGGAACGTATATTACCACACCGGAAGTAAATTCATCATCTGCAACAATTACGGTCCGTACTTCAATTGAGAACCATTATCAGGTCACTAAGAATATTATATTAAGATCGGTTGTTATAAATGAATCCGGCAAGGAAATAGCAACTCTTGAAACTCCAGTTTCACTCGCTTCATCAGGCAAAACAGATATAGAACAAACCATAAGGGTCGCATCCCCCGAACTGTGGTCGATTGATATGCCATCGTTATACACACTTCAATCATCAATATTAGAGGGGACAAAAATAAATGACAATCTTATTTCAACTTTTGGTATCCGGAAAATTGAGTTTGATAAGGATAACGGCTTTCTTCTGAACGGAAAGCATGTAAAGATAAATGGAGTGTGCTTGCATCACGATGCAGGTTGCCTTGGCGCTGCAGTTCCGGAACAGGCATGGGTAAGGCGGTTACAATTACTGAAAGAAATGGGCTGCAATGCCATCCGGACATCACATAACCCACCGGCTCCGGAATTCCTTGATCTTTGTGATAAGATGGGATTCCTGGTAATGGATGAGGCTTTTGATGAATGGGTTGAAGCGAAAGGTCAGGTGCTATACGGGTATCATAAATATTTTGCAGAATGTTCGCAGTCTGATCTGGTTTCCATGATTCACAGGGATAGAAACCACCCATCAATCGTGATATGGAGCGCCGGAAATGAAGTTCCGGATCAGGTAAAAGAAAATGGCAGTGAAACACTTCGAAAACTAATCGAAACATTTCATAAGGAAGATCCTACCCGGCAGGTAACACAGGCCAATGACCGGATTGCTGCAGGCGACGGCCCAGCAAAACTTTCTTTCATTGAGTTGCTTGATATTGTCGGCTATAATTATGTTGACAGATGGTATGAACGCAGGGAGTTATATTACAGCATCGACAAGCACGACCATCCGGATTGGAAAATGATAGGAACAGAAAATGTCTCCATTGGCGGACTTCGGGGTCAGTATTCTATTGGTAAGGAGACGTCAGGCAACAGGCCATTCCGTTCCGGAAGCTACAGGACAAGTATGATTGAGGCTGAAGAATTATGGAAATTTACTGCAGTGAATGACTATGTTATTGGTGATTTTATGTGGACGGGAATTGATTATCTTGGAGAAGCCGGTTGGCCGAATAAGAGTTCAAGTTCAGGTGTTATTGATCTATGCGGCTTTCCAAAAGACGGGTATTATTTTTATCAGAGCCAGTGGACCAAAAAACCGATGGTTCATCTTTTCCCTCATTGGAATTGGGCCGGTCATGAAGGCCAGGTCATTTCGGTAATAGCATATACAAATTGCGACAGTGTCGAGCTTTTCCTGAATGGAAAGTCATATGGTACAAAAACTTATGTCTTCCCCCAGCAGGGACATTCTAAAAGCTGGATTGGATATGCCCGTCCATATGTTGCACCTACAACATCCGACCTGCATCTTTCGTGGGATGTGCCTTACGAACTGGGCACTCTGAAGGTTATTGGTAAAAAAGGCGGAAAAATTGTGAGTGAAGAGGTACATACAACTTCCAAACCTGCAGCTATACGTCTGTCAGCAGATAGAAAAGACTTAACTGCTGATTCCCATGAAATTGTAAATATCAAAGCAGAAATTATTGACGAGAACGGATTGATCGTTCCCGACGCAAACAACCTTATTGAATTTAAAGTTGAAGGAGAGGGAGTATTGATAGGAACTGATAACGGCAATCCTCAGGATAAAACCCGGATGAAGAGCAAACAGCGCAATGCCTTTAACGGACTGGCGCTTGCCGTAATCCAATCGACTGAAAAAAGCGGGGATATACGTATAATTGCTGTTTCTGATAACCTTAAAGATGCAGTTCTGCGAGTCATTTCGAACAAATCAGATAATTATTCGAAAACAATTGTCAATCTTCATTAAGTACACAAACCCCTGACTATTGATTTAAGTCTTTTACTCTAATAATTTAACCGTAAAAATGTTATGATCTCAAAAACCGACTTATTCAAGTTTGCAAAGATAAGGAAGCCTTTGCTTTCTTTGTTCTTCTGCCTGGTACTAAGTTTTTTTATACTTCCAGTTAATAGTCAGGCAACGAAATTTCAAATCCCAGCCTCACCACGTGCAATCTACAACTTCAATCCAGGCTGGAAATTCGCCTTCGGAGACACTACCGGAGCCGATAAACCTGAATTTAATGATTTGGCGTGGGCCAATGTAAGCCTGCCGCATACATGGAATGAGACCGATAGCTATAGGGCTTTTATAAGTCATAGCGGTGGCGACCAGAGCGAAAAGATGTTAGGTATCGGCTGGTATCGTAAACACTTCAGACTGCCAACCAGCACTGACGGTCAGAAGGTATTCCTTCAATTTGACGGATTGAGGCAGGCCGGCCGTTTCTTCCTGAACGGACAGCCGATCGGTAAATATGAAAATGGTATCACTCCAGTGGGCTTTGACATCACACAGTTTGTCAGGTTTGGCGGCCAGGACAATATACTCGCCGTAAAGGTCGACAATAGTCCGGATTACAAGGAAGAGGCCACAGGTATACCGTTCTTATGGAACTCGAAGGATTTCAACCCGAATTTCGGCGGACTAAACAGGGATGCCAGGCTGATAGTGACGGGTAAGATATACCAGACCCTGCCGCTCTATGAAAACCTTAAAACCACCGGTGTCTATGTCTTTCCGGAGTCCATCGACCAGAAAAAAAAGACCACGGATGTGAAAGTGGAAGCCGAGGTTGTAAATGAGACTGGCGACTATGCCTCGATTACACTTTCGGCTGTCGTGGTGGACGCCGACGGTGTTGTGCGGGCGAAATTGGATGGAAACACCTCCGATCTTGTTGCGAACCAATCTGAAATCTTCACGGCTTCCGGTACTTTGCCGGGTACCCGTTTCTGGGATGTGGACGATCCATATCTTTACCATGTTTATTCCATACTCAGTGTGAACGGCAAGGTAGTTGACGTTTGTGAGACACAGACCGGCTTTCGCCAGACCGAGTTCAAGGGCGGTGTTGGTACGGGTGGCGTCTGGCTGAATGGCCGATTTGTCTGGCTCACCGGCTATGCACAACGTTCGGCCAACGACTGGGCTGGGTTGGGTGGTGCATATCCCGACTGGATGCACGACTTCACGCTCGCGATGCTACGCGAAAGCAATGGCAATTATATTCGATGGATGCACGTCGCACCTCAGCGGGCTGATGTTTCGGCATGTGACCGATATGGCATCATTGAGGTCTGTCCTGCCGGTGACAAGGAGAGGTTAGTAACCGGTCGTCAATGGGATCAGCGCGCTGAGGTAATGCGTGCCACAATGATTTTTTACCGTAATAACCCCAGTATACTTTTTTGGGAGGCAGGCAATACAATTGTCACACCGGAGGAGATGACGCAAATGGTTGCCATGCGCAAGGAACTTGACCCGCATGGAGGCCGCGTTATGGGTACCCGCGACAACGATCAGGCGGACGCCAATAAAGCCCTGACTCCGATATGCGAGTGGTATGGGATAATGATCGGACAGGCACCACAGACCGATAAAATCACTGGTGATGACATTTTTCGCGGCTACAGCATTTCACGTCGTGACAAAGCGCCTCTGATCGAGACGGAGGATTTCCGCGATGAAGCCGGACGCAACATCTGGGATGATTACTCGCCACCCCATTTCGGTTTCAAACCAATAGCTGGTATGATAGGAGGCCGTCCCGTTGACACCTGGCATTGGAATTCCGAAACATTTTCTCTTGCAGCCGCCACACGTTACAACAGCTACGTAATCAACCAGATAGATAATACCGATCCTGCACATTCAAAATGGTCTGCCTATTGCTCTATCTATTTTACGGATGAAGATGCCGATGGACGCCAGCAGGGCAGCTATGTCCTTCGCGTGAGCGGCAAAGTTGACGGAGTGCGCCTGCCCAAGTCACTGTACAATGTTTCGCGAGTGATGCAGAACGATAAGCCGGATTTGCATATAATCGGACACTGGAACTATCCGGAAAAAACTACGAAGACCATTTTTGTTGCGGCCACACATTGTGATCAGGTTGAGCTTTTCCTCAACGGTAAATCACTGGGCGTAACGAATGAACCCTATGATTTTGTTGATCCATATAAGGGAGGGGAAAGAGTACAGGGCTCTGAACTTCTTGTTGGTGTGAACACAGGTTATATTTACGCCTTCCCAAATGTAACCTTTGCCCCGGGCACGCTCAAAGCTATGGCCACAAAAGGAGGAAAAATCGTTGCACAACAGGAGCTACAGACTACTGGCGAACCAAAGGCTATAAAACTTACGCTATACAATGGGCCTAAAGGCTTGCAGGCGGATGGGAGTGATGTAGCCCTGATTGACTTCGAAGTCATTGATGCACAAGGTCGCCGATGCCCGACAGATGAGGCGAGAGTCGATTTTAAAGTCACAGGACCGGTTATCTGGCGCGGAGGATTCAATGCTGGGAAACTCAATACAACAAACAATCTGTTTCTTGACACCGAGTGTGGTATCAATCGCGTAGCTATTCGTTCAACACTTACCTCTGGAATGATAACGGTGACTGCAACGCGTGAGGGACTCAAAAGCGCCACCCTGAAGATCGAATCAAAGCCTGTAGAGATCGTAAGTGGTCTTATGCCAGCTATGCCACAGACACTATCTGGTTTGAAGAATAATGAATGATCCTATAAAGTACAATAATATGAAAAACAATGTTATAATGAAAATGATGCGAATTATGGCAGTTGGCTTAGTAATGGCTTTGTTGTCAATTGGAACGGTCAGGAGCCAGACAGGCAGCGGAACAATGCCACAGATTGTAAATAAGGATGGACGTCATGCACTTCTCGTAGACGGCCAACCCTTTTTCATGCTGGGGGGACAGGCTCACAACTCCAGTGGTTGGCCGGGCATGTTGCCACAGGTGTGGTCGGCGGTTGAAGCGATGCACGCTAACACTCTCGAAGTTCCGGTTTACTGGGAGCAGATAGAGGCGCAGCCCGGGAAATTCGATTTTTCCCTGGTTGATACGCTTCTTAAGCAAGGTCGAGAACACAAGGTTCATCTTGTGATTCTGTGGTTCGCTACCTGGAAAAACGGCAGCAATCACTATATGCCTGAATGGATGAAACGGGAGGCAGGTAAGTATCCCAATATAACTGGACGGAACGGACAGCCTGTTGATTCTCCTTCACCACATACCCAGGCCGCTATGGAAGCCGACGCAAAAGCTTTTGCAGCACTGATGGGGCATTTGAAGAAGGCAGACCCGCAGCATACGGTGATAATGGTTCAGGTGGAAAACGAACCTGGATCATGGGGGAGCGTTCGGGATTATTCCGTTGATGCCCAGAAACTGTTTGAGGGTCCTGTACCGGTTGAACTGCTTAAGCCCGAGGTGCTTAAGGCGCTGAACAAGCCGGCAGATGTCAAGGGAACATGGCAGGAGGTTTTTGGGGACAACGCTGATGAGTATTTCCATGCATGGTCAGTCGCCAGGTACATTGGGTATATTGCTGCGGCTGGCAAAACAGTGAATCCGTTGCCGTTATATGTCAACGCGGCGTTGCGCAATCCGCTCATCAACACCAGTGCATCAACGTATGAGAGCGGTGGAGCGACCGACAATGTAATCCCGATCTGGAAGACGGCCGCACCTGCCATCGACTTACTGGCACCGGATATCTATCTGTCCGGCAGCGAGCAGGTAATGAAGGTGATTGAGTTGTACGACCGTCCCGACAACACGTTATTCGTTCCCGAGACCGGCTCCAGCGCAGAATATGCGAGATACATATATGAGGTACTCGCACGTGGGGGAATCGGTTTTTCACCTTTTGGGATTGACGACAACGGACAGGGCACAGGAGAAGCTGAGATAGCGGCACGCCTGGCACCGGTAGCACAGGAATACGCCATGGCAGGTCCCATGATGAGGGAACTGGCGAAATGGGGTTTTGAAGGAAAGATCAAGTCCGTTGTAGAGCGTGAGGATCACGCCGTACAGACGATCGACCTCGAATTGTGGCAAGCCACGGTTACGTTCAGCGCTGCAGGAGGGCGAACAGCACAAGCCAATACTAAGCCCATCGGTAAAGCGATGGTGGTGCAACTGGGTGAGAACGAGTTTGTACTGGTGGGTGCGCTCTGTCGCTTCACCTTCAAGCCTGCCGGAGCCAATGCAGGTAAGGCATGGCAGTACCTTAAGGTGGAAGAAGGCCATTATGAGAACGGAACATTCAAGCTTTTACGTATCCGAAATGGTGATGAGACGGATTGGGGAGGACCACGTTTCGGTGCTGTACCAGTCATACTGCATACGACGCTGGTCATGCGGTAAACAGTATATTATTAATAGCTTTTCAGAATATTAATTATCACATACAAATATTTATATACAAAATGAAACTTTCTAATATCGGGACTATTAAACTAAGTGTCGTCACACTGATGCTATTACCTTATTTGGTATCAGCACAGAGTTCATGGCAGCAGATCACAGTGCCGTCTGTCCGTGAAGCAGCTGCATCGTTTGTTTCACCTCCGGCTGAGTATGGGGCCATTCATTGGGCCATTTGGGGAGGACAGCAAACCAGGGAACGCATTGTAGCCGACATAGGGCAGATCTACGCCAACGGTGGAAGAGTTTACATGATTAACAACTCACGCGGCTTGCTTCCAAAGTATTTCACTTCCGAATACCTCGGTCTGGTAAAACTGGTCGTGCAGGAGTGCAAGAAACGTGATATGAAGGTCTGGATAGAGGGCGACGCAGGGTATCCTGATGGTTTTGCCGGCGGTATGATTAGCAAGGATTATCCCGATCTGACAATGCAGGGCATAGTCGCCGATGCACGATATACTGTCGCTGCCGGACAGACTCTTAAAATCCCGCTGCCTCCTGAAACTCTCGGGATCCTGGTGAACCAGCGAGTTCCGGCACGCGGAAATGCTTCAGCACCTCCGAGTCAGGTGTTGCCGCTTCCTGCTGACGGACAGTTCCAATGGACTGCACCCAACCAGGGAATGTTTGAAGTCACCTTCGTACGGCATGTCTTCCGGAGCTCACCCACGCGATTCGTTAACCGTGAGGATGGCACCAACGCCAAGGACAGCCGCTACTCTTTGATAGACTACCTCAATTCCGATGCCACCCGCACCTATCTGAAGATCATTTTCGAAACCTACGAAAAACTCGTTGGCGATGAGTTCGGCAAGACCATCCTCGGTTTCCGAGGCGACGAACCCGACTACACCAGTTTTATGCCCTGGACTCCAAAGCTACTCGAGACGTTTCAAAAGGAAAAAGGCTACGATTTGAAACCCTACATTGCACAATTTTTTGCCAGCGAGCTGACACCTGAAGCCAAACGTGCCAAGGCAGACTACTGGGATGTGTGGAGCGGCATGTTTCGCGACAATTTCTTCAAGCCTATTGAAGACTGGTGCAGGGCACGCAAAATGGAATATATGGTCCACCTTAATCACGAAGAGCTGATGATCAACCTTACCCGCGGCGAAGACCTGATTCGCAACCAAGGTTCCTTTTTCCGGTGCATGCGTTATGCCGGTGTCCCGGGAATTGATAATCTCAGCCAGATAAAGCCTGGCTCTGTCACCGATTTTCCAAAGCTCGCCTCCTCTGCTGCGCATCTTTTCGGACGGCCTCAGATATGGACGGAACAGGGTGGTGGTATAGGGCAGCCTGGGAAATTTGTCACCGATTACCAGTTCGTTCGAGGCATCAATTATATGAACATCCGCGGTCTGAACACAGTACCCTCTGTGGACGCGAACCCTGCGATGAATCCTGCCACCACAGGTTGGTATGTCAGCCGTGCCAGCTACTTGCTGGCGATCGGGCGTCCGGCGGCACAGGTCGCACTTTATCACCCAACCGACAGCGAGTGGCTCGGCGACCAGGAATCAGATTCGGTCACAGTCAAACTGACAGCCCGGTTGATGGAGCAGCAGATTGACTTTGATTATATCGACTACGATTTGTTTGCTTCGCTCTGCACACTTGAAGGGGGCGGGATAAAGAATCTGAGCGGTCAGATCTACCGGGCTATCATCATCCCTGCTTCAACCGTGATTCAAAAAAAGATGCTAGAACGTCTGCGTGCCTTTGCATCCGCCGGAGGCAGTGTCGTGTTTGTAGGCCGCACACCGTCGATGGTCGTCGACCGTACTTTCCTGAACCCGGAAGGTGTGCCTGACCTGAGCTTCGCAACGATCGAGCTCAAGGCGGAAATTACCCAGCAGGTTGTTTCGGCGCTACCGAGACCGGATGTCAAACTGGATGCCACCTGCCCATCAATCAAGTACATTCACCGGACACTTAAGGATGGGAATATTTATTTCTTTTTTAACGAGTCTGATCAGGCGCAGTCCCGCACAGCTACATTAACTGGTAGTGGTCAGGTGCAACTTTGGGATGCAACCTCGGGGAAGATCACACCGTTGAAGGGCTCCAAGCCAGGGAAAGGAACCGTAAGTCTACCTCTGGTACTTGGACCATATGAGTCAAAGTTCATTGTCATAGAACCTGCCTGATAAAATACAAATGAAAAACAAGATATGACTTTTCATAAAACTGACTGATGATTAAAACCCAATAATATATTTTAAAAATCATGACAACTAAAAGAATTTATTTTTTGATCCTGATCTGCCTGTTCACATTTTCATGCAAGGAGCAACCTCAGACAGAAAAGAAGGAAATACCGCATCTGGAGGTAAGAGGTAAGACAACTCAATTGATTGTTGACGGGAAACCGTTTCTTGTTCTTGGAGGTGAATTGCAAAATTCAAGTTCTTCTAGCAGGGAATATATGAAGGAATACTGGCCAAAGCTTGAAGCCTCCGGGATGAACACAGTTCTTGCGGCTGTTGAATGGTCGTTAATTGAACCAGTTGAAGGAAAATTTGATTTTACAATTATTGACAATCTTATTGAAGATGCACGTGCTCATAACTTAAGACTGGTACTTCTCTGGTTCGGTTCATGGAAAAATGGACAGACTCATTATGCTCCTGAATGGGTAAAAAAAGATTACAACCGCTTCCCAAGAGTAAAAGCTGAAAGCGGAAAGAGCCTTGAAATACTTTCTGTGTTCGGCAAGGAAAACCTCCAGGCTGATGCACGGGCTTTTGCAGCTATGATGAAACATGTAAAAGAGGTTGATTCCTCTCAGAGAACTGTGTTGATGATCCAGGTGGAGAATGAAGTGGGTATTCTTGGCTCACCACGCGATCACAACGATATTGCCAATGCAGCCTTTAATGCACCTGTCCCGCAGAAGTTGATGAATTACCTTGTGAAAAACAAAGAGAATCTTCTTCCTGAACTGATTGACGTTTGGAAAACCACAAACTTTAAAACATCAGGCACCTGGGAGGAGGTCTTTGGTAAAGGAGTAAAAACAGATGAGCTTTTTATGGTATGGAATTATGCACGCTATCTGGATGTTTGCGCCTCCACTGCAAAAGCAGAATACTCCATTCCTATGTTCGTAAACGCATGGCTTGTTCAGCCGGAGGATAAACGGCCGGGAGATTATCCTTCAGGAGGTCCGCAGGCACATGTTCTGGATTTATGGAGAGCAGGTGCGCCAAACATCGATCTCCTCTGCCCTGATATACATCTGCCCGATTGTGTCGGAATCAGTGCTATTTATACACGAAATAATAATACGCTGTTTGTTCCTGAATCGAGTGCAGGTGAACATGGAGCCGGCAATGCGTTTTTTGTAGTCGGAAAACCTAAAGGTGTAGGATATTCTCCTTTCGGAATTGAAAGAATTATCGCAAATAATGAGAAGGACCCAATAATCACGGCATATAAGATCCTGGCAAGCCTCGCTCCTGTTATACTGGAAGCTCAGTCCAATGGAACAATTACATCTGTGCTGCTGAAAAAGGATATAAATAAATCAGAAGAGATCATATTAGGTGATTATAAACTACTTGTCGAATTGGTCAGAAACCGGCGATCGACATCGGTTCCTGAACAGGGCTATGGCATAATAATTAACTCATCTTCTGATGAATACATTATTTATGGGAATAATATTCAGGTTTCTTTTTCGCCCAACACTCCCGGACCTGCTATCGCTGCAATCGCACAGCTTGACGAAGGTAAATTTGAGAACGGGAAATGGATTCAGGGCCGCCGCCTAAATGGCGACGATATAATGCTTGATTACGACCTGGCAAAAAAAGCGCTGGAAAACAAGACAGGCACTGGCTTGAAATTTGGTAACGGAAACGAACTTGTCCAGCGTGTGAAACTATACCGTTACGAATAGGTGGCAGTTTTCTCGTTGAAAAGGATTTATTCTTGTCAGGGATATGTATTAATGGAATTGGACTCCTTCCTTGCTGTCAGGCACATTTGCAGCTCGTGCAGTTCCAACGCTAAACCGAAAGCTCCAAACTAGCCTGCCAGCCCGTCCCATCTAGATAATTAGAAAAATATCTACAAAACAAAATAACCAAGTAGCGAGACAATTTTAAAATTAAACCTACACGGTCGGTGCTATCTCCAGGTATAGAAATCGGACGAGCTGAAGGATTGTGTCAAGCCATTTTTTATGAAAGTGCCAAACTCTATTGTAATTTGAAGGATCCAAAAATTGATGATATAGATGATTTGATAAGTAACTGACAGTTATCTGACAAGTACAAACAAATATATTATTCTTTTTCTGACAGAGGGAGAGGATGGTTCAGGAGCAAACTTAAAGTAATATCTAAACTCTTCTGAGAAAATTTTATGAAAACTGCTGCAAATGTTAGCAGCAATAAAAAAAACCAGGACCTGTGATTTTTAAGCTTGATCTGTTACTAATTGAATAGAATGTGATCACAGATTGATTTATTTACCAAAAAAGTAACAGCATGACAGATGACAGATAATAGACAAAAGGACCAATTCCTGGATATTTTAGAGAAAAATATTGGGATAATTCTAAAGATTGCAAGAGCATATGCAAAGACAATCCAAGATAAAGAGGATTTGATTAATGACATTACTCTTGAACTTTGGAAATCATTTGGGAAATTCAAAGGTGACTCCAAAATATCGACATGGATTTATCGAGTTGCATTAAATACATCGATGAATTATAAACGTAAAAGAGAAAAAGACAGATTGTTTTTCTTTGACGATTTAAAGCAAATTGAAAGTCTAAGTTGGTTAATTGAGCAACAGGACTCATCACAATCTGAAATTTTATACCAGTGTATTGATGAGTTAAGTGAACTAAATAAAGCGATAATTCTACTTTACCTCGACGGCAATTCACATGATGAGATTTCAGACATAACTGGAGTTTCAAAGACAAATGTCGGAACAAGGATTGGCCGGATAAAAGAACAAATAAAAAATTTAGCAACTACAAAAATTTAAAAACAATGGAATTAATAGAATTACAAAATATATGGCAACAATACGATAAAAAATTATCGGAAAATACTCGGCTAAACAAAGAGATTTTAAGGATTATCCTAAAGTCAAAACCGCAAAAAAGAGTGACCTGGATTAAATTAAAAGCTGGATTTAATTTGATCTTACCAATAGTTCTTGTTTTAGGTATTTTGGTTCCCGGAGTTGAATTTCGTAACGAGCCTGACTTTTATATAGGAACTATTTTGTTTGGAACATTCTTCCTGATAACATATTATTGGGCAGTAAGATACTATCTTCTTGTCAGTAAAATTGATTTTACCAATTCAATCACTTTGATAAAAAAGAACATCAGGCAAATTGAGAAATACAAGATTAAAATAACAAAATTTGGATACATTTTTATGCCTCTTGCCATGATTGGTATATTCTTGATTGCTGAGATTCCAATTCTATCAAAGGATTCTTTCTTGCCGATTTCTTTAATAATTTTAGTATTCATTGTCTCGATTTATTATACTTTTAAATATTCTATTTCTGAGAGATTCAGAAAGCTATCTTTGGAGATTGACGAGATAGTGCAGCTTGAAAAAGAATAAAAAAAAGCTGCTAATAAGAAGAGAATTGGACTTATCATTCTAGACAACTTTGCTATCGCCGAAACACTATCTATAGACCGACCGATTTACGGTCAAACTATAATGGTTTTTGCAATTTTACCTAGACAAATTACTTTTGACGAGACACCTCCTACCCTTTTACCGGGACTGGCAAAAGCCACACCAATGGAGAACACCTTAGTAACTTAATAGTTTGGTTTATAATTGGAATAATTTTTGCTGTTAATAAATTAACGCTCAGCAAATAAAACTAACCTTAGATCAATTATTCATAATTAAAATCCCCAAACAATGAAAACAAAGACTATAATTATGATTCTGACATTAATCTTTGTCTCAACAAGTTGTGAAAAAACCAACTTGAATAATATGAATGTTAAAACATACTTAAAACTGCTAAAATCGGGGAGCTATGATTTTAATGATTCCAATGGCCTTCCTAATCTCCCTCCCTTTGAACCAAAAGATATACCTGAATTATTGACTTATGCCAATGACACCTACATTGTTACAAAATATCCTCATAACCCGATTTCCTCCTATATTGGACCAGACCCCAGACTGGGTATTTTTGTTCTTTGGACCATTGAATCTATCAGGCTATCTTCGCCTGGAATAGATCATTTCTGGGGAAGGTTTCCATCTCAAAGTCCAACTTTGATGTTTAAAGGGTCTGTACTAACTATTGATGTTGAAACAGCCCATAAGACTGCTTCGAAAGCCTATTTAAACTGGTGGAATTCAAGTGCAGATTTTGAACAAATAAAAAACATTAATCCACTTGAGAATACAGACTACGGATGGAGATAGTCATCCAAAAAAAACCTAAGCAACACGGTCAGTAGTTAATTACCTTCGGTGAGATCGGATCCCACAAAGTGGTCTCCTCGGTTGGCTTCGCCGAGTTCACTTCGTTCGGTTGCCTGCGGCAGACAGGAGCTCAAGCTGTCATAGCCTGCCCAGCTTGCCGTTAGCGCATATTGCAAAGATGAGCGTACAACTCTTTCAGAAATTCAAGATTTTTTATTTGATACTTGCGGATTTTGCTTATCACGAAGTATGAAACAAATAGTCCAATTGGGAAACCTATAACAAGACTATATATAGATTCCTTATTTTTCATTACTTCAAGAAACGGTTTGCATTCATAATAAACATGAATTGATAGATTTATCATCACTAAAAGGACTGGTATTAAGAATATATACCCCTTGCTGTATTTTCCCAATAGCCATCTTGATAACATTTTGATTCTTTGTTCCAACCAATCCTTTAATGATAAATTGAACTTATTGTTTTGCAGTTTATTCCATGACAATAAAGAAACAATTAAAGAAATGAGTGTTATTAAGCAAAGAATAGAATTATTAACTTGATAGATAATATCGCCCTGACGATTTAGAGCTGTTATTATTAGAAATACAATCAATCCAACACATACAAAAATATCTATACTAAAAATAAAAAGGAATTTATTAATTGTTTTCTTGGTTTTTATAGTAAGTAATTGATTCAGTTCAGCGGTTGTTTTTAGACTAATTTCAGAATCAATATTTTTCCAGATGTTTTGTAATTCATTAGTTTCCATGATTCAAATGATTTAAATTTTGTTTCAGTATTTCTTTAGCTCTATTAATTCGAACTCCAACATTGGACTTCGATATGCCAATGATTTCAGCAATTTCATCATAACTCTTTTCCTCAAGATATAAAAGCATGATTGGTTTATCGATTTCATTAAGATTGTAAATCGCTTTTAATAGCATCTGAATTGTTTCATTTAATGATAATTCTTCAATAATATCAAGCTTATCAATGGATTCGGGTAGCTTTTCACGATACTCAATTCGTGTTTCTTTCTTTATTTTGGAAATTGAAGTATTTATTGAAACAGCATAAATCCATGATCCTATGCTATCTTTATTCTGTAAGGAAGGGAATGATTTCCAAAGTTGATAAATGATTTCTTGAAAATTATCTTCTCTATCTGATTTATTGCGGAAATAGATAAGGTTGACCTTATGCAAAATGCCTTGATAATTTGATAATATTTCAAGAAATTCTTTATTCAATGATTGCATGCTTAAACTGTTTCATGTAAAGTAGCACATGGATGAGATTTATTACAAAAAAACTGAAAAATAATTGAATATATAGATTAACTGACTGTATATTTGAGAGATAAAGTAAGCAACGATGCGCTAACTATATTAAACTGTCTCAGGAAACATCATCATAATTACTTTATTACTCTTTTTTTTTGTTTAACTTCATGACATCAAAAAATGTTAAAAAAAGATAATATAGATAAGTGTTCTGTAATTCAATCCTTTTAAAGATATTTCATGAACCGAATTGTTTTTATATGGCTATTTTTATTGACTATTTCTGCCAGAGTTAGTCTCTTTAGCATTAGTTCCAACGAATCTGAAACCTTCCTTACCAGTATAAGAGAACAAGATACTCTGAAGGAAAATCAGAGTCTTTATACTGGCAAAATATGGACAAATAAGTATCACAGAATCATTGGAGATCAATTTCTTTTTTCCAACTATTTTTTACCTGGTACAGTATCAACCAATGGTAAAACATTTAAAAATCTATTGATCAGATATGATATTTATTCGGACGAAATAATGATTCCTGTAAATCGTGAGGAAATTCTGCAGTTAAATAAGGAAATAATTGACAGCTTCGCAATAAACTTTGAAAATAAAATATATAAGTTTACGAAAATCCAGGAGGATACCTTGAATGGTCTTAAAGGTTATAAAGGTTATTTCTATGTTTTATATAAACAAGAGTCAGCTCTTTATATTAAGTACAATAAAGAAATTTCACCTAATATCACAGAGAAGAGTGATGGAGAGTTTATACAGACTCACAAAATCTATTTAGTTAAAGATAAAATTGTCCATCCGATAACGACTAAAAATGACTTATACAAAGCACTGAATGCAGATAATGTGCAAATCAGAAATTACCTTAAGAATAATAAGTTAAAGGTTTCAAAGAAAAGACCTGAAAGTTTTATTCCTGTTATCAGGTTTTACGATAGTATAAGCCAATAGATGAATATTTTATGAAATTGAAAATCCATCTACTGATTTTAATTTTAACCTTAACCTGCACTCTTAAGGCCCAGGAAAAATATATCATACCCTGGGATTATAAAGATCTTTCATTTAAGGAATTTGTAATAAAGGCTGAAAGCCAGTTTAATATTAAATTCCTTTATAAAGATGAATGGGTGAAAGATCTGAAGTTGGGTGATTATTCTGGTTGCACAAGCTTGTCGTGTGTACTGGATAATCTGTTTAAGAGTACCTTACTTTATTATTTTATTGATGATTCTGAAAATGTAGTAATTACAAAGGATTTTGCTGTTAATGTTTCAAATGAGACTATAGAAAATGGAAATATCCTTAAACCCATGACTGATCATAAAGTTTACAAGGAAGACCAGCAGATTGCAGAAAATGCATTTGTGGAAATAGGAAATCGTAATGAAAGAAACAAACCGGGGAAAGTCACTATCTCAGGATATGTCACAAACATGGAAACAGGTAATCATGCAGCCGGAGTGACAGTCTTCATTAAGAATCTCTCATTGGGAACAATCACCAATGAGTTTGGGTTTTATACTTTAACACTACCACGGGGATTTCACGAAATCCAATTTTCATTTATAGGGGTGAAAGAAAAAAAGATCAATCTGAATCTTTACGGATCAGGTGAATTAAATGTTGATTTGAATAGATCCATCATAAATTTGAAAGAAATAATTGTTTCTGCTAAGAAAAATATTACGCTCGAGCGATCCGAGGTTGGCGTGGAAAAGATCAATATTAAAACATTCAAATTATTACCAACTTCAATGGGTGAAGTAGACTTAATGAAGAGTATCATTCTAATCCCTGGGGTACAATCGGTTGGAGAAGGCTCGGCTGGCTTCAACGTCAGAGGCGGTTCAGCAGACCAGAACCTTATCTTATTGTATGGTGCTCCGATATATAATTCTTCTCATTTTTTTGGATTCTTTTCATCAGTCAATTCCGATATAATAAAAGACGTAACTCTATACAAAGGTGGAATTCCCAGCCGATATGGAGGGAGGATATCTTCGGTCCTTGATATAGAATCAAAAGAAGGTAATAATAAAGAATTTGCCGGTAATATCGGCATTAGCCCTATAACAACCCATCTTATTGTTGAAGGCCCCTTGATAAAAGACACCTTATCGTATCTCCTGACAGCCCGTACCACCTACTCAAACTGGATATTTGATTTGATCAAAAATCCCCTTCTTCACAATAATAGGGCATCATTCTATGATATGAATGGGAAGATAACTTATGACTTAAATAAGAATAATAAATTAGATGCATCCTATTATTTAAGTCACGACTACTTCCGGTTCAACTTAAACATGGTCTATAGTTATGACAATAATATTTTAGCTTTAAGATGGCTTCATTTTTATAACAGCAAATTTTCTTCAGCTCTTTCAATAAGTAATAGCTTTTATAAGTATAATATCTTAAATCAGGATGTTACAACAGAGGCCTACTTCCTGTCTCATCAAATAAACAATTCACAATTTAAGGCAGATTTTAACTGGTTGCCGGGTAGTCATAAAATCAATTTTGGTCTTGATGTAAACAAATATGCTGTTATGCCCGGAAGCTATCGTCCTGCGAGTGACTCATCGCTTATTATGTCAAATGTTATTGAGAGGGAGAGAGCATTCGAAGGAGCTTTGTATATCGACGACAAGTTCTTCCTTACAGATTTTTTGTCGGTTAATGTGGGAATGAGAATGTCATCATTTTTCTCATTAGGGCCTCAAACGGTTTTTAAGTATAGCCCGGGATTCTCAAAAAGTAAATCAACTATTACCGATACAATTAATTTCATGCCTGGTGAGTTTCCCAGCAAGTATGCCGGTCCGGAGTTAAGAGCATCATTAAATTTCAGGATTACAGACAAAAATTCAATAAAGATCAATTATAACAGAACCAGACAGTACCTTCATCTCCTGTCAAATTCAACCTCAATTTCACCAACCGACACATGGAAATTATGTGATTATTATCTAAACCCTGAGGTTGGGGATCAGTATGCAATAGGCTTTTATCAAATGCTTTTCAAAAATAGTTTTGAAACTTCCGCAGAGTTGTATTATAAGGAAATAAAGAATATGGTTGATTTTAAGGGGGGATCTACGCTTACAATGGTTGATGACATTGAACAGTATATGATAAATGTGAAAGGTAAAGCTTATGGTATGGAACTGGCTATTAAAAAGATTGAAGGTAAGACACGCTTTAGTATAGGCTATACCTATGCCAGAACTTTTGCTAAAAGTACAAGTAACTTCAAAGACGAAATTATTAACTCAGGAAATTGGTACCCTGCTAATTATGATAAACCAAATAATCTGGTTATTACCTACCAGTATCTCTACTCACGTCGGTTCAGCTTCTCTGCTGACTATACCTATAGTACAGGTCGCCCCATAACGTTACCTATTGCTATATATCATGTCAATGATATTTTGATGGTGCAATATTCGGACAGGAATAAATACAGAATACCTGATTATTCCAGATTGGATGTATCCTTCAAAGTAAGTGGAAATCTCAGGTCACATAAAATAGCTCATCCAAATCTGACATTCTCAGTGTACAATCTTTTTGGGAAAGAAAACGCTTACTCTGTATATTTTCAAAAGGAGAAAGAAACCATCAAGGGATATAAATTATCCGTTTTTGTCAGACCTATCCCATCAGTAACCTTTAGTTTCGATTTTTAAACCAGTTATAGAAACCATGCTTTTCAAATACAAACACGAATGAATTTTATTCTCAAATATATCGATTCAATCAGGCTTTTGAAAAATAATTATTTGCTGGTTAACTCTATCCGTCTGATTATACTTTTTTTATTATTCTCTGTTTTTAAAAGTTGTATTGTACCATACATTCCTGAACCACCTGAAAATGATGAACTTCTCGTTGTTGAAGGTTTAATTTCAGATCAGCATGAAGTAAATACTATAAAACTGTCAAAATCCCTTCCTCTTTGGAAAAATCAAAACGCAAAACCTTTAAAGGGATGCAAAGTATGGATAACTGATGACCTGGGACAAATTGACAGTTTAAAAGAGACTTTTGTCGGAACTTATATTACAGACTCTGCTACTTTTCAGGGTATCATAGGAAGAAAATACACCTTGCACATCATTACAAATGCAGCTTATGGGAATCTCAAATATGAATCTTTTCCCATGGAGTTGAAGCCTGTTCCTCCAATTGACCGTATTTATTATGAAAAAAAGGTTTATATGTATGATCCAAGGCCCGTTGAAGGCTGTCAGATTTATTTAGATACCCACGATCCTGCAAATAGTTGCAATTTCTACAGGTGGAAATATTCTGAAACATGGGAATTCCATTTGCCTTTTAATGTTAAATATAAGGTATGCTGGTTATCAGGTAATTCTAATGAAATTTTTATCAAAAATACTTCTGCACTTGCGGAAGACAGAATTATCGGGTTTCCTTTAAACTCAATACCCAATCCGATTGACAAGTTGAGTGTAAAATACAGTATTCTGGTGAAACAGTATTCTCTGACTGAGGATGAATACCTTTATTGGGAGAGATTAAAGAACACATTAGACCAGGTGGGAGGTCTATATGATTTAATTCCGGCTATTATACCCAATAATATATATTGTGTTGAGAATCCAAATGAAAAGATTTTGGGTTATTTCAGTGTTTCAGCAGTATCATCCAGGAGAGCTTTCATAAAAGATAATTTTGCTGGTTTGAATGTTCAATATGTTGATTGTGTTTCTGATACTATATACGGCACAAATCCTATTCCAGGTTTGGATGGAACAGTCTGGGTAATTATAGATCATTCTGATCAGACACCACCCTCCAGAATAGTTACATACAGCAGAGGCTGTGCCGATTGCAGAGTAAGAGGTACAAATATTAAACCTGTTTTCTGGGATGATGATAAATAATGAATATCTGATGAATTACTTTAAATGATAAAAAAATTAATACCGGTATTTCTCTTTCTGCTGAACTTTCTGTTTCTGGAAAGTGCTTTTGGGCAGATTCAGATGAATATACCGGATTATATCAGTCAAAAGTTTCAAAGTTACTGTAAATCGGTCCCAAGAGAAGAGATATTTGTCCACACCGACAGGGAAGAATATATTTCCGGAGAAGATTTGTGGTTTAATATATATCTGATTGACAGGCAAAGCTTCAAACCTTCGTCAAATAGTAAAATTGTCTATTTTGAAATTCTGAACCCTGAAAACAGTCCTGTACTTCAAAAGAAGATACTTCTTGACAACGGATTTGGTCCCGGGCAAGTAGTTTTACCCGACACATTAAGCTCCGGCACATATACTATCAGAGCATATACCAACTGGATGAAAAATTTTCTCTCTTATAATTGCTTTTTGAAAGATATTAAGGTTTATAATCCATTAAGAACAAAGGTGTTTAGGAGAAGTGCCCGGTCAATGAATTTAAAGGGAACTGCAACCGACGTTTTGCCAGCCAATTCAGGACTTAATCTGAAAGTTAATAATTTAAAACAGGATAGCCTGGAAATATTTATTCACACTGATGAAAAATTCCGGTCTGAGAACAAAAATCTTATATACCTGTTTATCCAGACACATGGAATAATTAATCATTTAAGCGCTGAAAAGATTGCTCAAGAAATCACAAGAATTGCTATTCCTAAAAAGTCACTCCCACCAGGAATTAATCAGATAACTATATTTGATTCAAATGGTCCGGTTTGTGACAGATTTATTTATACCCCATCCAAGGAAAAGCAAGCGCTGACTCTTCATTCGATCGAAAGTTGTAAACAGAGGAATAAAGTAACACTTGAGATTGAGATTGGGAATGAATCATCCGATATATCTGATTTAACAAATCTCAGTATCTCCGTGGCATCCGGAACAAATAGCCCGGAGATAATGGACCTGAATGATTATCTGGTTCTTGGTACAGAGTTTGGATTATTCCACTGGAGTACAATTAAAGGGGAAAAAATCACTGAACTTCCTCCTGAAATAATGGATAGTCTTCTGTTGACTGTGAAAAGCAACTGGATTAATTGGGAATCAATTTTATCAAATGAGGTGCAATTATTCAAATATCCACTTAAAAAAGAAACTCAATACCTTTCCGGAAGACTATTAACAAGTAACCTGCAGCCCGTACAGGCTGATGAGATTCTTTTAATGTCTACACCTGGCAGAGAAGCTGTTTTTCAATATACCAGAACCGATAAAGACGGGAATTTCAACTTCAAGGTTCATATCGATGAAGAACCTAAAGATTTAATTCTCCAACCGGATATTAAGAGTAAGAATCAAAAAGTTTATGTTGAATCATCTTTTTCAGATCAGTATCTTCAGACTGAGATATTTGTTGATTCAACAAGCGAACTTATACCTTCTTTTATCTCAAGACAGAACATTAACTATCAGGTAAGAAAAATTTATGGATCATCTTCTATTGGGGACCGATTAACTCCTGTCATTCCCCCACTAACAGCGAAAAGATTTTATGGGACGCCTGATTTCGAATTGATTATGAAAGATTTCATAAAACTGGATTCAATGCAGGAGGTCTTTTTTGAACTTGTCCCGCATGTTGCATTAGAATACATTAATTCTGTTTATGAGATGTCGATTGTTGATCCTTTTGGTAATAAATTAGATGGAGTGCCAGGTATAATGATTGATGGGGTAATTATTAAAGATCTGTCAATTATTGCTAACCTTGATCCTGAACTTGTTGAAAAAATTGATGTTGTTTGGGATAAATATCGTGTTGGTGGTTATTTATTCAACGGTATTGTCAATATAATTTCAAAAACGGGTGATTTCAACAGCGGAACTTTGCCAGTTGATGCTGTAAGGCTACATTACAGTGTTATAGATACTGTTTGTTCGTTTGTGTCACCTGATTATTCATCAACAGAAATGAAGAATAGCCGGCTTGCGGATTTCAGGAATACCCTTTACTGGAATTCTTCAATTAAACTTGATAAAAATGGTAAAGCAAGGATTGAATTTTGGTCTGCAGATATTAAATCTGATTATATAATTAACATACAGGGTATTACCTCAGAAGGTAAAACTGTATCACTCAGAAAAATCATTAAAGTCAAATAATTTATTTACCCATAAATGACCTCTTAAAAATCAGGATTTTGAGAATTAAAACAATATACTTATCTTTGCCGTTAGTAACGCTATACGTAATATGATTACCTCTTTTGGATCTAAGGAGACTGAAAAAATATGGAATGGTGATAGAGTAAAAAAGCTACCTCAAGACATACAACATATTGGAAGAAGAAAACTAAGAATGCTTAACAACTCACAAAATTTGATTGACTTGAAAATACCTCCTTCCAATAAACTTGAGAAACTAACTGGAAAGATGAGCGACTTTTACAGCATCCGGATAAATGACCAATGGAGAATTATATTTAAATGGGACGATGGAAACTCAAGTGAAGTAAAAATAATGGATTATCATAAATAGAAAAAATGGAAAAGCTTTCAAATATTCACCCTGGCGAGATTCTTCTTGAAGAATTTCTCAAACCTTTAAATATTTCTGCTTACAGACTTTCAAAGGACCTTGGAATCCCCCAGACCAGAACTTCTGAGATCATTAAAGGACACAGAAGCATTACCGCTGACACTGCAATAAGACTCAGCTATTATTTTGGTAATTCTGCTAAATTCTGGCTTGGACTTCAGAATGACTTTGATCTTGAGGAAGAAAAGAAATCTAAAGAACCGGAATTCAAACATATTAAAAGATTAAAGGAACACGCAGCATAACAAGAGATAGTTTTGTCCCCTGACGAATTACTACTTTATTACCCGGATAAAGATTATACGTGACGAATCTTTACATACCGAGACAACCAATTAAAAGACAAATTTCTTGCATAACAAGAAAAAAATTGCTGCGACCACCTTACATGGTCGGTATGGTTAATTGCCTGCGGCGAGCTCACTTCTTTCGGTTACCTTCGGACTTCGGCCGACATAGTCGGCTACGTCCGACGAAGTCGGCAGACAGGCGCTCAAGCTGTCATAGTCTGCCTCGCTTGCGGGGGTTTTTGCTATGAATTAAAAAGAAGATTATCAACTGACTATATAAATGACAGGGAAAAATTTACAAATAACAAAAAAGGATTAATTACACAGATTATAAAGACTGCCAGAGAAGAATTAAAGAAAAAAACGTACTTTTATAATAGAACCTAATAACTGCTTTTATTATTTATAAGAACACCGTTAAAATAATATCTAAAAATGAAAAATTCATTTTTAAAAAGACTAATACCAGCCTCACAATGGCTTTCAGATTATACATTAAAACTCTTTGGCAATGATACTTTAGCGGGGATAACACTGGCAGCTTATGCCATTCCTGTTTCACTTGCTTACGCTACTCTGGCTGGATTACCTCCACAGTATGGTGTTTACGGATATCTGATTGGGGGAATATTTTATGCTTTACTTGGTACAGGAAGGCAACTTGCCATTGGCCCCACATCTGCTATATCATTGCTTATAGGGACAACACTTGTCAGCCTGGCTAAAGGTGATCCACAACGCTGGGTCGATATCTCATCTCTCACCGCCCTTGTATTTGCTGTAATGAGCATTATGGCTTATGCTTTACGCTTGAGCAGTATAATAAATTTTATCAGCGAAACTGTATTACTGGGTTTTAAAGCCGGCGCTGCAATAACTATTGGTTTAACACAATTACCTAAGTTGCTTGGTGTTGCCGGAGGCGGGACTAATTTTTTTGAACGTGTAACAACCCTCATTCATCAATTACCCGAAACCAATATTTCTGTTTTGATTTTTGGTCTTTTAGCAATTATAATGATTTTTGCCGGAGAAAAATTATTGCCCGGCAAACCGGTTACGATTATAGTGGTGGCAATTTCAATCATCATCATTTCAGGCACCTCACTTGGAGTTTCCGGCTTTAAGACGGTTGGAGTAATTCCTGCCGGTCTGCCAAGACTCAATTTACCTTCTTTTAATATTGAAGACATTAAAAGTGTTGTTCCGCTGGCATTTGCATGCTTTCTGCTGGCTTATATAGAAAGTGTTTCTGCAGCAAAATCATTAGCCCAGAAAAACAATTACGAAATTGATGCCCGTCAGGAATTACTGGCACTTGGGGTTGCAAATTTAGCTACATCATTAGGTCATGGATATCCGGTAAGTGGCGGTTTATCCCAATCAGCTGTAAATGAGGAAGCCGGTGCTAAAACTCCTGTCTCTCTGGTAATTGCATCTGGAACCATTGCAGTCTGCCTTTTGTTTTTAACAGGCCTGCTTAAAAATTTACCCATAGTAATACTTGCATCTGTCGTGCTGGTTGCTATCAGAGGCCTGGTCAACTTTAAAGAATTCAATCGTTTACGAAAAGTGAATCATTTTGATTTTATCATTGCCTCTTTAGCCCTGTTAAGTGTTATAGTTTTTGGAATACTTCAGGGGGTTATAATAGCGGCAATAGCTTCTTTAATTTTAATAATCAGAATAGTCTCAACTCCACACGTTGCATTTCTTGGAAGAGTACCGGGCACCAACAGGTATACCGATATGCAACGTCACCCCGACAACGAAACGCTCCCGGGGGTTCTGTTATTCAGAGTGGAATCACCACTTCTATACTTTAATGTTGCAAATGTTTATCTTACTGTCTGGTCAAAAGTAATTTCATCAGGATCAGAGCTAAAAGTGGTGATCTTTGATTTAAGCACCTCCGCATATATTGATTCAAGCGGAGCAAGGTTAATAAAAAAGCTTTATCTCAATCTGGAAACACGAGGTATTTCATTAAAGGTTGCAGAAGCTCATTCCGAGGTTCGCGATATTTTGAGATTTGAAGATATCGAACATCTTCTTGGTCATGTAAGCAGAAAAGATTCTGTTCATGATATTGTTGTTCATTCGATTAATGAGCATGAAACGGGTTGATCCCTCAGCATACTAAATCCCGTCTGCTTTATTGGGTAAGAACAATTGCTCTGAATTTTTATTAGATTTGAGAATAAGATTTAAAGACATTTTGCCATGATTAAAAAAGTTGTTTACTATTCAATCTTCACTCTTCTGATTTTAAGTGCTGGTTCTGATGCGACTGCACAGAATAATCAGAAATCAGCTTTAAAATCAAAAAAAACCAAACTTGTTCCGGTTGAAAGCTTTAAGCATACAGATATTGGAAATCCAGCCATTGCAGGAACTGTAAAAGCTTCAGAAAACGGCTTGGATATAACTGCAGGCGGTGTTGACATCTGGGGTGTTAAAGATGAATTCAATTTCGTATATATTGAGCGAACCGGGGATTTTGATCTGGTATCCCGCATCGAGAGCCTTAGCGCTCCGCATTTATATACCAAAGCCGGGTTGATGGCACGCGAAGATCTTACAGCAAGTTGCAGACATATTTATTTTCAGGTATTTTCAAACAATAACCCAAGAAATAAGAATAACGGAGGATATGAATTTCAATATCGCCAGGAGAAAGCCGGGGAAATGAAAGCTATCTATCCTAAAAGTTCAGATGGTATACCTGAATTCCCTGTAACATACCCAAATACATGGATCCGGCTACAGCGTATTAAGAATGACTTTACCGGCTATTATAGCAATGATGGAAAATATTGGAAAGTATATACAACTTTTGCACTTGAACTTCCTGAAAAAATTTATCTCGGAATGGCTGTTACTTCACATAAAGCAAATGAAATTGCCAGCGCAATATTCAGAAATATCATGTTGGGTTCGGCTCGTCAATAAAAATTATGACTTTAGATCATGTTGCAATATGGACCACACGCCTCGAGCAAATGAAAGACTATTATGTCAAGTATTTTGATGGCCAGACAAATGAAAAATATACCAATAAGAAAAAGCTTTTTGAAAGTTACTTTGTGACATTTGATTCAGGAGCCAGACTGGAATTAATGAAAATGCCTGGCATTCCAGAGAACCTCAACGACCCGTTAGAGAGACAACATCAGGGGATTATCCATTTAGCATTTGGAATGGAGAGTATGGAAAAAGTATTTGAGAAATCCATAGAATTAGCAAAAGACGGATTTATAATAATTCGCGGACCCCGCAAAACCGGAGATGGATATTACGAATTTGAAACAATGGACCCGGATAACAACAGGATCGAAGTATCAACCAGGTTTGTGAAATAGAACAAATAACATGTAAAATCCATGATAAAAAAATCAGATATGAACACAATTAAGAAATGCCTTCTGCTTTTTTTAAGCATCATCGGCGTAATATCCAATGCTCAGAATATTTCTGTTAAATCACCCGATAACAATATAGTCTTAACCATCAGCAACGACGAGAGACTGGGTTATTCAGTAACATTTCGGGGGCTGAGTATTGTTAATCCGTCTCAACTTGGTTTCGAGCTAAAGGACGAACAGGCAATGACCGGCAACTTCACTATTGTGGATCAATCAGTTAAGAATGTAAATGAAATCTGGATCTCTGTGGTAAAATCGAAACATGCAGAAGTTATAAACCACTATAATGAACTGCAATTATTCTTAAAGGAGAAAACAGACCCGATGCGGCAGATGGAACTTATTGTCAGAGTCTACAATGACGGTGCCGCTTTTCGTTACAAACTCTCGAGAAGCGCCAAAGTTGGTGACAGACAGATTGTTAAAGAATTAACAACATTTAATATTCCCGGTGACCCTAAAGCGTGGATCGTTGAATACAAAGGATATGCCTCATCAAATGAAGCTGAATTTTTTAAGCATCCATTGAGTTATCTGAACGAGAAATCAATAGCAGGGATGCCTATGCTTATGGAATACGGTAATAACTGCTGGGTTGCAATTACTGAAGCTAAAATTGATAATTATGCTGCTTTTTATATCGGTACAAATGGCGTTACCAATCAGCTTACAACCAAACTTGTACCTATTCCAGGGGAACCTGAAAGTGGTGTAAAGGTTCGTTTTAATGACGAGGTTTATACCCCGTGGCGTGTCTTGATGATCGGAGAAACGCCGGGAACACTGATAGAATCTGAGATTATCCAGAACCTCAACGATCCATGTGTAATTGAGGATCCTTCGTGGATCAAACCCGGAATGAGTGCCTGGGACCATTGGTGGAGCGGAGAAGTGAAGATGGAGATGCCGGTCATTAAGCAGTATATTGATCTTGCTTCTGAAATGGGGTGGCCATATATGCTGGTTGACTGGCAATGGTACGGTAAGTTTAATTCGCCTGAAGCCGACATAACTAAATGGGCACCTCAGATAAATATGCCTGAAATTATCGATTATGCCCGGTCAAAAAATGTTAAAATACTTATATGGCTCTATTCAAGCGATGTTAACCGTAATGCTGCATATAAAAAGGCATTCCCCCTCTATGAAAAATGGGGAGTTGCCGGGATTAAAATTGACTTTATGGACCGAGACGATCAGCAAATGGTTAACTGGTATCACGACATTATTAAATGTGCAGCTGAAAATCATCTGCTGGTTGATTTTCACGGTGCATATAAACCTGATGGCATTATACGTACCTGGCCGAATATGATTACCCGCGAAGGGGTGATGGGCAACGAATATTACAAGTTCTCGAATAAAATGAGTCCTGAACACAATGTTAAACTGGCATTTACACGCTTGCTGGCCGGACAGATGGACTATACTCCGGGGGGGTTCCTGAACGTTAAAAAAGAACAGTTTAAGAACCAGACTCCTGCCATTGTCTGGAATACCCGTGCTGCTGAACTTTCGAAATTTGTTATTTATGAAAGCCCTTTGACTGTGGTTTGTGATCATCCCGATAATATACTAAACCAGCCCGGTGCTGATTTTCTGAAAATAGTACCGACAGTATGGGATGATATCAGATTTATCAGTGGTCATCCTGATACTTATGTGGCAATTGCAAAACGCAGTGGCGATAAATGGTTTGTTGGCGTAATGAACAACAGCACCGGAAAAAGTATTGAACTAAAACTCGACTTTTTACCTGCCGGCAATTATGAAGCAGAGATCTGGGCTGACACCAAAAATTCGGATATAGATCCGAAGGAGCTGAAAAAAGTAAAACAGACAACTAAATCAGGGGATATAATTAAGGTGACAATGGCTAAAAACGGGGGTTTTGTTGCCCTGATAAAAAGAAAGTCCTGAAATGTAATGAGAGATATTATGTGCCTTCTGAAATCACATGGCTTTTAAAATCGATTGGTTTCCGGAGGTCTGAAATATTTGGTTGTAAACCCGGAGCTTTCAACAGAAACGACAAACTGTCAACAGAGGATTTTGAAATGTTAATTATAGCTCAGAAATGAAAATACAGGTAATTATTACCGGAGCGACCGGAATGGTCGGTGAGGGAGTTCTTGAAGAGTCTCTTTTACATCCGGATGTGGAGAAAGTGCTTGTAATAAACAGAAAATCTTGTGGGGTTACTCATTCCAAATTAACTGAGATCCTGCATACCAATTTTTATGACCTCTCTCCTATTTCAGAACAACTTAAAGATTACAATGCATGTTTTTTCTGTCTGGGTGTTTCATCGATCGGTATGAAAGAACAGAAATATTATTCATTGACCTACACCCTTACCATGCATATGGCTGAATTACTCTCAAAACTCAATACTGACATGACTTTCTGCTATATATCAGGAGCGGGTACTGATAGCAGTGAAAAGGGGAAAATGAGCTGGGCCCGGGTTAAAGGAAAAACAGAAAATGACCTGATGAAACTGCCTTTTAAAAAATCTTATGCATTCCGTCCCGGGTTTATGCTGCCTTCTAAAGGAGCAGGAAATGTACATGGGTATTATGCAGTATTCAGATTGCTTTATCCTGTTTTCAGGGTTTTATTGCCAAAATATGTTTCAACACTGAAGGAACTGGGATTGGCAATGATAAATTCAGTTACAAAGGGATATGAAAAGCCTGTTCTTGAGGTGCGAGATATTGTCGAACTCGCAAAAAAGTATTGATAGAAAATGGTGGTGTAAAATTGCAGGGACACACCATGGCGTGCCCCTGTTTTTTTCCATACAATCATTGGTTTTAAATTTAATCAGATAAATTTACTAGATCATAAAAAATTCTCTGCGATGAAATTAAAACATATGTTTATTCTCGCTTTCTCAATCTGCCTGTTATCTTTTAACAGTCTGAAATCTCCCGGCCAGAACTCACCATCAGGTATGAAAATCTGGTTCAATCAGCCTGCTGATAACTGGAACGATGCACTTCCCGTGGGTAACGGCAGATTGGGTGCAATGATATTTGGTAGTGTAGAAAAAGAACGGCTTGAATTGAATGAAGAATCTGTATGGACAGGGGAACCACGATGGGATGCAAATCCTGATGCCCTGAAGAACCTTCCAAAAGTACGCCAACTTCTCTTTGAAGGAAAATACAAGGAGGCGGAGGCATTGGCACAGAAAAGCATTCTCGGTAACAAACCACGAACCCCGGTTGCAACCTACCAGGCTCTGGGTGACATTTACCTTGACTTTGGCCCTCAACGTGGCCTGACCAACTATCGGCGTGAACTGGATATCGAAGAAGCAGTTGCAAGGGTATCATATACAGCAAATCAGGTAAGTTTTCTACGGGAAGTTTTTTCCAGCTTTCCTGATCAGGCAATGGTAATCAGACTTACTGCTGACAAAACCGGATCCCTTTCATTTACACTACGTCTATCACGGCAGGGAAATAAAGCACAAGTTGCAGTTTCCGGTAATGATATCACGATGAATGAACATGTCGGAGATGGTATTGGAGTGAAAATGGAAGCGCGCCTTAAACTGATTGCTGAAGGAGGAACCGTGAATTCCGGTGGCGATAGCATCAGGGTGGAAAAAGCAAATAGTGTAACAATATTTCTCACTGCAGCGACTGATTACTTTGGTGCCGATCCCTCAATAACTGCTGCCAGACAAATGGCTGCAGCTGTAAGCCACCAGTATGAGGAATTGAAAAAGGCTCATATTGCTGATTATCAGTCACTGTTCAAGAGGGTGGATCTGGATCTTGGATCGAGTGATGGAAATTACTTTACGACCGATGCCCGTATTGCTGCCATGCAAAATGGTTATGTAGATACTGACCTTATAGAATTATACTATCAGTTTGGCCGTTATTTACTTATCAGCAGTTCACGTCCCGGCGACCTGCCTGCTAACCTGCAGGGAATTTGGGCTGATGGTTGGCGTCCCCCATGGAGCGCTGACTACCATATAAATATTAACATCCAGATGAATTACTGGCCCTCAGAAATCACCAACCTCGGGGAACTTCAGGAACCCTTCATTGATTTTATTGATGCCCTGCGTCCGAATGCACGACGGACTGCAAAGGAGGTTTATGGTATGAAGGGGATCGTTGCACATTACACTACTGACGTCTGGCATTTTACTGAGCCTACAGGAGCTATCAGGTATGGAATGTGGCCGATGGGCATTGCCTGGAGCTGCCAGAATATCTGGGACCATTACCAGTTTGTCGGAGACGTGGAATACTTAAGGACCAAGTCATATCCGATAATGAAGGAGGCAGCGGAATTTTGTATGGACTGGCTGGTCGTAAATCCAAAAACCGGTTACCTGGTTTCTGGCCCATCAATCTCTCCTGAAAACGCTTTTAAAATTCCCGGAGGTGGAGGAAATGCCAGTATGGTAATGGGGCCAACCATGGATCACATGATTATCCGCGACCTTTTGCAGAACACTATAAAAGCAAGCATTGTTCTTGATACGGATAAGCCCTTCCGGAAACAAATGGAAAAAACTCTTGAAAAACTTGCTCCTACTCAGATAGGTTCAGATGGACGAATTATGGAGTGGACTGAGGAATTTGAAGAACCGGAACCAGGTCATCGTCATATCTCTCACCTATATGGACTGCATCCTGGAAATCAGATCACACAACAGCATAATGCCGAATTTCTTGAAGCTGCCCGAAAAACTATCGATTATCGTCTTGCAAACGGTGGTGGTCATACCGGCTGGAGCCGTGCCTGGATCATCAACTTTTTTGCACGGTTAAAGGATGGTGATAAGGCTTATGAGAATGTACTTGCATTGTTAAGAAAATCCACACTTAATAATTTGTTTGACAATCATCCGCCATTCCAGATCGACGGCAACTTCGGAGGTACTGCCGGTATTACTGAAATGCTCCTCCAGAGCCATGCCGGAGAGGTTGAGTTGTTACCTGCCCTACCCTCTGCATGGAAGAAAGGTTATATTCACGGACTAATGGCACGCGGTGGCTTTGAAGTGGATATTGATTGGGAAAACGGGAAACTGAAACAGGCAAAAATTACCTCAAAACTTGGAAATCCTTTAAAGCTGAGTTATGCCGGAAAAGTCATTGAAATAGCAAATACCGAAAAAGGGAAAGCATATCTTTTTGGCGAAGATGTTAAAAGGCTTAACTAAATAATTGAGCAATGAACAAAGTCTTCAGGAGACGAAATAATTTATTCTCTGTCTATAAGAAATTTAATATTAACTGAGAAAAATAATATGACCGGGAAAAAATCGGCAGTGATCATCGGCGCAGGAATAGGAGGTATTGCAACAGCAATTTATCTGGCGAAAAATGGATATAATGTTAACGTATATGAAAAAAACCCGGTACCCGGGGGCCGTTGCGGTCAGCTGATACGCGACGGACATCGTTTCGACCTTGGCGCTACCATGCTCATGATGCCGGGCATTTATCGCGAGGTATTTCAGTCACTTGGAATTCCTCTCTTCGAAAATAATGATATAAAACAACTGGAAGACCTCTATAAAATATATTTTGACAATAATGAAGTTATTGCTTTTTCTCCGGATAAAAATAAAATGAAAATCCAGCTTGAAAAAATCGAACCGGGAAGTTTTGAAAAATCACAAAAATATGTTTCAGCCGGGTATGAGATTTTTCAATTAGGTATTAATAAGCTGATCGGACGCAATTTCGATAATCTCTTTCAGTTTGCCAACTTTAAAAATGTAGGCATGCTGATAAAACTCAAGACATATATTTCCAATTACAGATATGTAAAAAAATTCTTCCGGTATCCCCATTTAAGGATGGCTTATACTTTTCAGAATATCTACGTCGGGCAGAGTCCTTTTAATTCCCCGGCTCTCTTCTCTATGGTTCCGGCTGCCGAACTGACCGAAGGTTCATTCTTCCCTATTGGAGGGATGTTCAATCTCGTTGAGAGATTATTGTCTGAGGCTAAGTCATCAGGAGTTCAGTTCCATTATAATAAGCCAGTTAAAAATATCAGAGTGAAGGGGAAAAAGGCTGAAAGTGTTGTTCTTGACGACGGGTCTGAAATAAGGGCAGATATTATCGTTGCAAACGCAGATCTTCCGTATGTCTATCGCAAATTACTTCCTGACAGAGGAAAGTCGAAAAGGCTTGACAGGATGAAATATTCATGTTCTGCAATCTGCTACCACTGGGGCCTCGACAAGGTCTATCCTCAACTCGGGCACCATAGTGTTTTCCTCTCCGATGGATTCCGGGAGGGCCTCGACCGCATTTTCAAAGACAAATCTGTCAGCGATCATCCAAGTTTTTATGTGCATGCTCCTGCCAGGACAGATCCCTCGGCTGCCCCACAAAATCAGGATACACTTTCAGTTATTGTAGGTGCCGGACATATAGATAAGAATAAAAAACAGGACTGGGATGATATGAAGAAAAAAACACGGACTGCTGTTATTCAGAGGCTTAAACAGCTGGGACTGAAAGATCTTGATGAGCACATTAAATTTGAAATCTGCTACACACCTGAAAACTGGGAGAGTGCTTGTAATATCTCCAGGGGCTCTGTGTTCGGGAGTCTGGCTCATAACATTTTTCAGATGGGCTATTTCCGTCCTCACAATAATCATAGTCGCTACAAAAACCTTTTCTTTGTAGGTGGCAGTACTCACCCCGGTAACGGAATACCAAATGTTTTGTTATCAGCTAAGCTTACAACTGAACGGATCCTGAATAAATAAAATAACTGACAGAAATTAATGAATTCACAAAGGGATAAGTTTTTAGAGATATTCAATTCGATTGATTTTCATCAGATTATAAATCATCCGAATATACTTATTGCTGCCAATTTCTGGGATGCGGAGAGATACTGTGCTGCAAAAATATGTTATAAATTCATGCGGGCTATCGATGATCTGATCGATAACCACAAAGCAAAAAACAAACTGATTGCTGCTGATGAAAGGGAGGAATTCGTAGCCAATGTTGATGATTGGCTTAGAATGATCATTATTTCAAAAAAGTGTAATCCACTTCAGGGAGAACTGATTGAAATCATTGAAAAATTCAGAATCCCTTTGTGGCCGATGGAAGCCTTTGCAAAATCGATGATCTACGATATTAACAACGACGGATTCCCTACACTGAATGCCTTTCTTGAGTATGCACAAGGAGCATCAGTTGCTCCTGCTGCAATCTTTGTCCATTTAAACGGACTAAAAAAAGAAAGCGGCATTTATGAAAATCCTCCATTTGATGTAAAATGGGCCGCAACACCATGTGCTGTCTTCAGTTACCTGGTACACATTATTCGCGATTTCCAGAAAGATCAGCTAAACAATCTAAGCTATTTCGCTGATGATCTGATTATTAAAAACGGCCTGAGCAAAAATGATCTGCGTGAATTCGCTGAAGAGAAACCGGTTGACAGTAAATTCCGCAACCTTATAAAACAATATTATTTACTGGCCGATGAATACCGCCTGAAGACTTATGATGTAATAAAAGAAATCAGACCTTTACTGGAACCCAGGTACCAGTTAAGTCTCGAAATCATATTCGGTCTCTACCTTATGGTGTTTGAGAGGATCGATGTCCGGAAGGGAAGATTCACAACTGAAGAGCTTAATCCAACACCGGAAGAGACAAAAGAAAGGGTATATAAAACTATAATGAATTTCGAAATCAGTTAATACATATTTACCACTATCCCAAGGGGATATCTAAAAAGCTGGATTAACCACCCCGTCATGACCCTGCGGGCATGACACCCCTGACCGAAGCGTCAGGGGGAGGTGGCGGGCTTTTTAGAAACCTCCAGAAATTAAAAATTATATTATAATGAAAAAACTCCTCCTTTCCTTTCTTCTCTTTTTACCATTTACATGTTTTGCCGCTGAGAAAGATAATGTCTTCCTCTTTTCCTATTTCAAAGGAAACGGAGAGGATGGCCTGCATCTGGCATTTAGCATGGATGGTGTAAGACATGGAACCGTTTTTCAGGTCAGCGGGAAAATTCTTTCTGGATTACAGAACATTGTCACTGTTCCTGATCAGCAACAGGTCAAATCCATTTCAAAGATATCCGGCACTTTTTTCAATGTTAAAGATTTCGGAGCAAAAGGCGACAGTTCAGCTTTCGATACTGATGCAATTAACAAAGCAATCGATGCTGCTGCAACTGAGGGAGGCGGTACAATCTATTTCCCGGCCGGGGAATATTTAAGTTTCTCAATCCGCTTGAAAAGCAATATCACACTTTTTCTTGATAATGGTGCAGTATTGATTGCTGCTGATCCAAATCAGGGAAAAGGCGGATATGACGCTCCGGAACCCAACGAATGGGACAAATTCCAGGACTTTGGCCATAGCCACTGGCATAACAGCCTCATCTGGGGAGAGAATCTACAGAACATTTCCATTATAGGTCACGGACTGATTGATGGAAAAGGGCTCACCCGGTCAGGCAATACAAAAGAGGGAATTGCGAATAAAGCCATTGCCCTGAAACTGTGTCGAAATGTTATTCTGAAAGATTTCTCAATACTGACAGGCGGACATTTTTGCCTTTTAGCCACAGGAGTTGATAACCTCACAATTGATAATTTAAAATCAGATACCAACCGCGATGGTTTCGATATTGATTGCTGCCGCTACGTTCACATATCAAATTGCAGCGTGAATTCCCCGTTTGATGATGCAATTGTATTAAAAAGTTCCTATGCTCTGGGCTTTGCACAACTGACAGAGGATGTGACAATAACCAATTGTTCTGTAAGTGGTTTTGATATAGGGACTTTCCTGAATGGAACCTATAAACGTGAAAATGCTGGAAGGGTTCCTGACAGAGGTGTCGTTACCGGAAGGATTAAATTCGGTACAGAATCTAACGGAGGATTCAGGAATATTGTAATTTCCAACTGTACATTTGAATTCTGCCGTGGTCTTGCACTTGAAACGGTAGATGGTGGAATACTGGAAGACATATCAATCTCGAACATCACCATGCGCGATGTTATGGGTGCTCCTTTCTTCATGCGGTTAGGTTCCCGTATGAGAGGTCCTGCCGGAACACCTGTTGGTAAACTCAGAAGAATTAACATAAGTAATGTTGTTGCATATGGTGCAAATCCCGATTTTGCATCTCTTCTCCTCGGAATACCCGGATATGATATTGAGGATGTTAAAATGGATAATATTACCATTCTTGTGAAAGGAGGGGCACCGAAAGAGCAGGCTGCTCTTATTGTACCGGAAAAGGAAAATGCTTATCCCGACCCACAGGAATTCGGTAAAATTCCTGCTTATGGTTTTTTTATCCGTCATGCGAAAAATATTACCATGACAAATGTCGAATTGAAGCTTGAGAATGAAGATTCAAGACCGCCTTTCATTCTTGAAGATGTTAAGGGAGCAACATTTATAAATGTCAGGGTTCCTCATGGCGATGGGGTTCCTTCTTTTGTCCTTAAAAATGTTTCAGATTTCAGGACAATAAATTGCGGTAATTTGGCTGATAAAAAAATTGATAAAGCTGGTGATGTGAAATTCTAAATAGGGTCAATATTGATTGCAGCTGCCGTTGCTGAAGGGATTAAATCATTAAAAGGGAGTAAACTGAAAAAATACCTTTTAAAATAAAAAGACCTAATTGCATACCGGACAGATTCGATTCCGGACCAGACAGATTCAATTCCAGACTTGGAAGATCCTTCCCGGCAACCGTAAGAGGGCATTGCATGGGTGGCAGACCTTAAAATTGGCTTTCGCCCAACATAGAAAAGTATTCATTCATTATACGACACGTTGAATTACTAAACAAGAGTATTTAATACGGAAAACGGTTTGTAACTTTGGTAGATTAGATTTACAACGAGTAACCAAATAAAATTAACTAAACCAGCATTTACAAAAAAGGAGGTATTATGGTAGATTCAACCGTGGTTATTAACGGACAAACACTGGCTTACACGTTTTACTGTATCGTTCTTATCTTGCTTATGGCATGGTTTGCCTATAAGGTTACAAAAGGTGGTAGCGGTACATTTGTTAAGCCTGCAATATTCTACACTTTTGTCGGATTTCTGACAGTTCTGGGAGTATCATTACACATTATAACCTATAATACAATTCCCTGGGCTGAGATGGATCTCAACAGAGCTAACTACACCCCCGACAAAACCTTTGTCATCACAGTGCAGGATCACAAGTTTACCTTGCCATCAAACAAAATGATTATCGATCTGAACGACAAGGTTTTATTTGATGTAAAATCAAACGATCTTACTTATGGTTTTGGGTTATTCCGCAGCGACAATACGATGATGTTCCAGATGCAGGTTGTTCCTGGTCATCGGAACGACATCCTTTGGCATTTTACAAAACCTGGGGTTTACACCATCCGGTCAACTGAGTACTCTGGTCCCAAAGGAGTATTTATGATTGAAAAGGATGTTGTTGAAGTTGTTGACCCTCGCGGAATCATCAAATAATTAACCAATTGTCAAACGAAAAAATAACCCGATATGAGCTTTATAAAAACTTTAATGAACGGTGAAGAAGGGCTATTCAAAGGCGATACTCTTACACCTATGCAAAAAATGGCACTACGCTTTGTTGTTGTCGGTCTGGTTTACTACGGTTTTGTTGTGATTGAGGGTATGTTGATGAGGGTTTATGAGGTAACTCCTGTTTCATTCATAAGTCAGTCTCAATTTTTTGCAATCATGACCGCCCACCCTTTAGTAGGAATATTTGGTTCAACATACTCTATTGTATTTGGTGCATTCCTTTTTCTTGTCCCTTTCCTTATGAAAAAACCGCTTTGGAGCATTAAGATGGCTAATTGGAATTTTGTTCTGGTTACGGGTGGTACTTTCATATTCTGGTTTGCAGGATTTGTTTCACATTATGCACCACTTTATACTCTATACTGGCCACTTCCTGCTGATTTTAATCAATTCAGCGTTTGGGGAGGAACATTTTTTATCGTTGGCATTGCACTGGTAATGGTTGGAACAATGCTATTCATTATTAATATCTTTAAAACAATAACATATACTCCCGAAGGTTGGGAAAAACAACCCGCAGGAGCACTTCTTGGATCTGCTTTAGGCATAAGTGGATTCAAAAATCTTTTCAGGAAGAATAAAAAAGAGCATTTGGTTTCGTTACCCGTCGCTGCAATTGCCCGTGGTACAGTTGATATGGCATTTAACACGGGTATCATACTTTTTACAGGTGTACTTATTCTTATTTACATGGTTGGGTCTATACTTGGTTTCGACTTAAAAACAACCGCTATTGATGCTTTGCTTTATAAAAACTGGTTTTGGTGGGGTCTCGACCTGATTGCAGATGGACTTGTGCTGATATTCGTTGCAGGTACCTGGTACTTGTTGGCAACCCTGATTACTGGTAAGAAATTGTTTATGCAGAATATTGCTCGTGCGGCATTACTCGTTGAACTGGTTGTATCCTGGACGGTTTGGTCGCACCACCTACTCTCAGATCAGTCTCAACCTGGTATGTTGAAGGTTTTATCAGGGGAGATGGTTACAGCATTTGAATTGATTACTCAGGGTTTGGCATTTTTTATCACCCTGGCAACACTATGGAGCGCAAGGCCATTGAAAATGACCAATCCGCTGAAATTTTTACTTGGAGGTTTGTTAGGTTTTGCACTGGCAGTTCCTGCCGGAATTATGCAAGCTGATGTTGGGTTAAACAGGATTTTACATAATACCCAATGGGTAATTGGGCCACACGTTCACGTTGCAATTCTTGTTGGTCTTACCATGACTCTTTATTCTGCTATATACTTTTTATTCCCTATTTTAACCAATGGTGCAAAAATGTATAGCCAGAAATTGGTTAACATTCATTTCTGGTGTCATCTTATTGGCGGAATCGGAATGGGAGCTTTTATGGGAATGGCTGGATTAAATGGTATGTTAAGAAGATCACTTTATGTTAATGGTGAATTCAATACTTACATGATTCTTGCTGCTCTTGCAGGTACACTGCTCTTAATTGGATTCCTTGTATTCTTTTATAATATCGTTATGAGCGTCGGGGTTAAGGGGGTTATCGATATCTTTTTACCTGCAAAGGTTAAAGGGAAAAATCTGTTGCCTGAATAGAATAAAAAAAGTTGTAAACCATATTTGCCACTACCTCCTGGCCTTCACACGAGCCAAGGGTAGCAAAAAAATCCATAAAAGAAACATAGTATCACAAAGTAATTCAATCGGTAATCATATATTAAATTAAAGAATAAAATGAAGCCAAAAAACCTGATCTCAATAATCTTATTAATTCAATTATCAGGAGCAATGTCTGCCCAGAAACAGGATCAGTTTTCACCTGATTTCAGTTCTCCCGGAAAAGTTTTGGGAATGACACTTGTCTGGAATGATGAATTTAACAATAACGGAAAACCTGATCCTGCCAGCTGGATCTATGAAAAAGGATTTGTAAGAAATCAGGAACTGCAATGGTATCAACAGGAAAATGCTAATTGTGCAAATGGCTTACTGATTATAGAAGGAAGAAGAGAACAAATTAATAATCCAAATTATATTTCAGGAAGTACCAACTGGAAAACAGTTCGGGAATATGCTGAATATACCTCAGCCAGCATTCAGACCCACGGTCTTAGGCAATGGCAGTTCGGACGGTTCGAGATACGGGCAAGGATTGATACAGCCTGGGGTTCCTGGCCTGCAATATGGACCCTCGGTATTTCCGGAGGCTGGCCATCAGGAGGAGAAATTGATATTATGGAGTTTTATCGCGTTAAAGGTGTCCCTACTATCCTGGCTAATTTTGCCTGGGGAACAAGCCAGCGCAGTGTAGCAAAATGGGACGGCCTTAAAAAACCTCTTTCTGATTTTACCGTAAACGATCCGGCCTGGACCAAAAAATTCCATGTCTGGAGAATGGACTGGAACAAGGATTCCATCAGTCTGTTCCTTGATGATCAGTTACTGAATACAACTTTGCTAAGTGAGACAATCAATCCTGATGGTTTCAACCCATTCCTTCAACCACATTATATTCTTTTAAACCTTGCTATTGGAGCTAATGGCGGAGATCCGTCAAAAACCAGATTCCCGATGAAATATGAAGTTGACTATGTGAGAGTTTATCAAAACCAATGATTTTCAGGTTCGTGAAATGAAGCATGTATTTTATAATTGAGCCTCAAAAACGATTCCTTTTACTGCATTTGCCATATCGGGGTTGAGTTTTAAAAGGTAGTTCTCATCTTTGCCATTTTCAATATAACTAATACAATGCTGAACGGCTTCTATAATAACATCTCCTTCATTATCAAACATCCCGGTTGCTTCTGCACAGATATCTCTTAACAGATCGAAAGAAAGTTCCATGTTAAGTAACCCGGCAAAAAAGTTTGAGAGAGCCTTGTTTCTGTTTAATTTCCAGTCTTTTGTTTTTAAGGCACTTAATATCTCATTAGCCATCTTAAAAGCAGGCGCTTTTCCTTCCCATTTTTCTATATAGACCACAGAATCACCAAACTCTTTAAATATTAGTTCCTTTGGAATGTCAGAATATTTTTCATCTTCAAATAATTCCCAAGCATGATCAGGGCTATTTAACAAATGATTGACTCCTATTTGCCCAAGATTCCAGGCTTGTTCTGAAATATCCCCTTCCTGTTTCCTCAATTCATATGCCTTTTGATGATATTCTGTCGATTTTCCAAATTCCTTAAGTTCTTTATAATTCCATCCAATTAGCCCAAGATTCCAGGCTTGTCCAGAAATGTCACCTTCCTGTTTCTTTAATTCATATGACCTTTGATAAAATTCTATTGCATTTCCATATTCCTTTAGTTCTTTATAATTCCATCCAATTTGCTCAAGATTCCAGGCTTGTACTGAAATATCACCTTCCTGTTTCCTTAATTCATATGCCTTTTGATGATATTCTGTCGATTTTCCAAATTCCTTAAGTTCTTTATAATTCCATCCAATTAGCCCAAGATTCCAGGCTTGTCTTGAAATATCTTCTTCCTGTTTCCTTAATTCATATGCCTTTTGATGATATTCTATTGCATTTCCATATTCCTTGAGTTCTTTATAATTCCATCCAATTTGCCCAAGATTCCAGGCTTGTTCTGATATATCCCCTTCCTGTTTCCTCAATTCATATGCCTTTTGATGATATTCTGTCGATTTTCCAAATTCCTTAAGTTCTTTATAATTCCATCCAATTAGCCCAAGATTCCAGGCTTGTTCTGAAATATCCCCTTCCTGCTTCCTTAATTCATATGCCCTTTGATGATATTCTAT
>JAPLED010000057.1 GCA_026391475.1 Bacteroidia bacterium
GATAAGCTCATCCCTCATATCAAAGAGAATTACCTGCCGGTTGCCAAGATACATCATAATAATACCCGCAACAATCATAAACACAGGGAGCCAGCTTCTTCTTTTAAATAACCAGTTTCCGCTATTTTCAAATTCATGTACCAGAGCCATCTTTATTTATTTAAGTGACCCCGCAAAAGTAGAAAAAATCTAGAAACTATATTTAAGCCGGAGAAAACCCATATTAATTCTGGTTCTGTTCCCGCTTATCCTGCTGTCAAAATGCTGCCAGAAGATAGAAAAGTCAATATTTTCCGCCCATGTGCGCTGCTTCTACTATAGATTGTTTTGGCACCCCCTATGTTATTATATTAAACTAAAATTTTGCAATAGAGAGTTTCTTGTGTACAAAATGTTAGAGGATGGTTAACTTATTGTTTCAAGGCCGCCTTCGTAAATATATAATCAGGAATTTTCTGATCAAATTTTGCACTTGTAATTCGGAATTCTGTTCCGTTTCCGTCTTTTAATACATCTTTATAAACCATACTCATTGGGAACCAGCGTCCCTGCACCTGTTTTACATCCGAAAGAGTAGTACGCTTAAGCAGCTGACCACTCCTGGCAAACATTTCCTGTTTCAGCGGGACAAAACGTTCGGTATCAACCCAAATCTTTTGGTGATGATAAGCCGCATTATCAACTTTGGCAATTAATTCCAGAACATATGTATTTCTACCGTCAATAGTCTCATTACCTGTGACATTAGCGGTATAGATATCATTAAGCTTCCGGTCATCCATCATATCTTCGTACGATAAGTCGGAACCCATAACGGATTGACGCAACATATGACCGGAAATTTGAATAATCCGGTCGGTAGAGGGTGAATAAATCCACAATTGATTCTCCAGCTTTAGCATCTTTGTTCCCTGCTCACGAGCAGGAGACAAGTACTCGATAAAGGATTGTTTGTTGCCCGCCGAATATGAGATTGAGGTTATGGTACGGCTGGTGCGACGGCCATGGATTATCATCTCCGATTCAAAAATCCTGTTTTTTGATGACATGTTCTTATCGACCTTATCAAGTATCACATTTGCATTGGGATTGGTGAAACTTATTAAGAATATGGCCGATACAAACAGCATGAATATCTTTTTCATCTTATCATTATTAAGTTTAAAATCTCTTTATTAATAAACTGCTTCCAAATCAGAAGCAGTTTACACTTCCAGTTCATGAAACAATTGTGATGTTTTTCTTTTGTAAATGGCAAACCCGGCAAGAGCGCTTCCAAGTACTGTGGCAATCACTCCGGGGAAAAAGCCCAGATAGAACAGAGAGGGTGTTACTTCGGCCCTGTAAACAGAAGGGAGCATCATGCCAATATTACTGGTAATACTTGAGACATCCAAGCCATAGGTCTGCATATAATAAGCTGCCCCCAAACCCATACCTGTCCCAATTACAGAGCCGATGATACCAATAAGCATCGCTTCATAAATTGTTGTTTTATAAATATGTTTCTTTTCTTCACCCAAAGCAAGACGGACTCCAAATTCACTGTACCTTCGCAAACCTCCAAGCAGGCCGGTATTCCACAATACAATCGACATAGCAATCACAAATATGAAGACCATAATAGTGCCAGCGCTATTGGCCAGCTTCAGATAATCTCCCAATCCTTCCTGTTCTACAAGCCTGAACATCTGAGGTGAGAACTCATCATCTTTCAGACTATATTTTGTATTGAACGAAGCTTGCAACTGTTGTGCTTTTATGTCATCATATACACCGACTTTAAAATATCCAAGAATTTCACTTGCAGCATCATCCATGTCAAGTGCCAGTTGTGCATCGCGTATGTCCATGAAAATTGCACCACGGTCGAGAATTGTATTGCCAAATCTAAGAGTGCCACTAACCACGAAAATATTAAACATCATGCTTCCATTCATGGTTGATCCAAATAAGGTTACTTTATCACCTAAGGACACACCGAATCTTTCAGCAAATTCATCGCTAATAAGCGCTTCGCCCTGTTTAACAGGCAATGAGCCTTTCGCAATAGATTTTTTTATGTTCATCCGTTCCACTTCATGAGTTCCCGGAGAGAGCATGTCAATCGCTGTTACAATAGTCTGGCCCTGTCCCCTTGTTTCACCAAATGAGTCCGGTACATCTATTAGTCCTCCGGTGTGTATGCGTTTAACCCATTCCATATCAGGATAATCGATCTTTAGCTGGCTTAATAGTTTTTTCACATCCATCAATGCCAGGTCATTAGGTACCTGATCTTTATTTTCGGCGTAGGCCCGGGTCATTATTTTAACATGACCAGTGTTAAATTTCGCGTTAAGTTCGGCTATATCGTTAAAAATGCCTTTTAAAAAGCCACTCATGAATACAGTCAGAAACACGCCCGTTGCGACAACAATTACAGGCAATAAACTCCGGCTTTTGTCTCTCAGGATTCCTTTAATTAAAAATTTTATCATTGTAGTTTCCCTTTTAGTGCATCTGTTGGTTTCATTTTCGAAATTTTTCGGGCCGGCAGATAGCTCACAATTGTTGCGGATATTACCACCAGGAAGATTGTTATGATGATCAGTCTGAGACTGTAGAACGGATAGATAGTTTCTGCTATGGCCATATCTGTCATCTGAGCTGCTTTCATTGATATGCCAACTTTGCCGAGTAACAAAAATAGAGGGATACCATAAACAGCTCCAAGAAGGGTTGCTAAAATACTGTGTGCGCCACCTTCGACAGTAAAGATCCCTACTACCTGTGGCCGCGTCATTCCCAAAGCAATATAGGTTCCAATCTCCTTCTGTCGGCGAAAAATTGATAATACCTGTGTATCGAAAATTGCGATCAGGGCAATAATCAGCAAAAGACCTTCCATTATTGATCCACCTGCCTTTTTAGCCTGGATGATTTTATCTAAATCTGCCAGGAGAAAAGCAGAGTCTTTGAAATCCCAGTTTTTGAGATCTTTGTTAATGAAGCCATTGCCTGCAACAAGCATAGTTACCTCATTTGACATTCCCATCATTTTCTGAAGCACATCAAGGCTAAGGTAGATTTGTCCTTTGTCAACTGTCGGGACGTCACATTTGAATATTGAAGCGATCTGAATTTCGCGGGCGTCAAATGTACCGTTCTTATCGCGCCATCTGATTAGCAATCTGTCGCCAACATTGAGTTTGCATGATTCCGCCATTCTTTTTCCAATAATAGCATAATCAATATCACCAGAAGGAACCAAGGTGACGGTTGGGAGTTTAAGAACAGTCTGTTCAGGATCGACACCCTTGATAATAACCTCCTGCATCCGCCCCTGGGGGAAAGCCGTTGCCTGAGTAATCAGAACCGGGGCAAGGTTTTTCTTTTTCACCTCTGCCTGAATTTCTTCCGACATAGGTGCGTGTGCATCTTTGATTGTATAAGCATCGTAGCGGTCATACTCCGGGTGCCAGAACTGTCCTTTCCCCGTTTCCCATTCCTGAGTGTCCCGGCGACTTTGCCTGTTCCAACCGTCGATCATTCCATTATAAAATATAATAATGACAAAGGCGAAAGAGAGGACAGAGACGTTGAGCCAGGTTCGTAAACCGGCACCCATAAGGTTTTTAAATGCTAATTTTAATGCTAACATGATTTTAGTTTTTTGAGTCATTTATAAGATTATCCTTAACTATTTTACCATCTTCAAGAAAGATAATACGGTTAAGATACTGCATCACCTTCTCATCGTGGGTGGCAAAAATAAAGGTGGTTTTAAGTTCCCTGTTCAGATTTTTCATTGTCTGGAGAATATTATGGGAGTTTTTAGAGTCGAGGTTTGCTGTTGGTTCGTCAGCAAGGACGATCTCCGGTCTTTTCACCATCGACCTTGCTATCGCAACACGCTGACATTCCCCACCTGATAACATTGAAGGTCTGGACTTTACTTTATCGGTTAGCCCAACCCATTCCAGAGAATCCATTACTGCCTTTTTTCTTTCGGAACCAGAAAGTTTTTGCAATAACAGGGCGAACTCAACATTCTCATAGACAGTATATACAGGTAAGAGGTTATAGGTCTGAAAGATGAAGCCGATATGATGGTTCCTGAGTTTTGCAGATTGTTTATGGCTAAGCGATGAGACTGATCTGCCGAGCACATCCACATCTCCTTCGGAAGGAGAATCAAGAGAACCCATAATATTGAGGAGTGTGGTTTTTCCTGATCCGCTTGGTCCTACAAGACCGGCAAACTCGCCTGCTCCAAAACTCACACTGATGTCGTTAAGAGCTGTAAATTCGGTCTTTCCGACCGGGAAGCGTTTGACAAGCTTTTCAATTTTAATGATTGAAGAATTTTCCATTTTATTCATTTTAATGATTCAATACAAGCATAATCTGAATGCCTTTCCCGGCAAAAAGATTTTGATCACTACCCTGAGCAGGTATATTGTAATTCACAGGGTTCCAGTACCCCATAAAATATAATGTTATATTTTTGAACTGTTTTTGCCAGTTCAAAAAGTTATAAGCACTCTTGTTCTTCCAGTCATAATATACTATTCCGCTGATATTGTCAAAGAGACCAACCGGATAGGAAAGAGAAAGCAGAGAAAATGAGGTTGTGTTCTGAAAATTAAAAGCCACTTCGTCATTGGCGGCAAGTAATTGTTCATAAATGACATATAATCCATTACCTATACTAAAAGTGTAGTCTGTACCAACGTTAAAAATTTCCTGATTGGTGAACATGCCGAGCTCCTTATTTTTTGTTACCCAGGTACCTTCGAACCATAAACCTACAACCAGGTCGAGTTTAATGTCGAAACCAATCCTGTTTTCACGAACCTCACTGAATTGCGGAACAATTCCGCCCAGGTTCCTGGTATCGGCTATCCGGTAATGATAAGATAATGCAGCTTCACCTGCAGGAACAGGCAACTGGATTCTTCCTCCGATTTCCGGGAAATGACGGTTTGTGCCTGACAGCTCCCAACCCTTTGGGTCTTTATTTCCATAGAGGCCCCATAGCCAGACATTTGTATTATTCAGGAAGTAATACCTTCCCAGTACACTCCAAACACCATCAGTAAGCCTTAAGGGATCGCGAGGATCAACCTGGTCGAACCACATGAGCGGCCGCAGAAGAGAAGCCGATCCGAAATTTATTTTCTGCAGACCTAAGCGAACCTCAAATTGCCGGGATGAATACCTGGCCCATAACCTGTAAGGTTTTAATTGTCCGTCGGATCTAAGAGAGTCGAATGGATTAAACCCTGCACTTCCGTTAATGTTGAATGAAGCCTCAAAATCAATATGATTATCTTTTTTAAGTTGAAAATCATAATTCAATTGAGGAATGTATCTGCCTCCCATGTAAACAGGCAGGTCGTTGCCACCATTGTAAAGCATCCATGTAGAAACCTGACCTTTTAAACTCAGGCTGTCTTGCGCAAAACAGTTTGCCGGAAAGGTTAAAATAAAACAAACAAATATTATGTAATTGACCCTTAGCATATACTTTTCATTGGGTGTGATTGGAAAAGCCAGTGGTACTAACCATCTTTGATCGGAGTAAATTGACAATCCATGGCCAGAGTTAAGTGTTTGTTGTAAAGTTACTATATGTTAATCGTAATCTAACCGACCAATTGTGGTCAGGCTTTCCGGCTTTTGTAGCTGCCATGTTGGCCTGATAATGGTCATCGACATGACCATTATGCTTGATTTTTTCAGTACCGAAATTAATTCTTTTTTTTATCCTACAGGCTCTCCGAATTCCTTTAAAACAAATATTTGAATAATCGTGATCAATAATTCTCGAAAAATTTTTTATCTTTATGTGTTGTACATAAACCAAATTTTACAATGGCAAGCCTTAAGCTTTTACTGGGAATGATCCCATCAACTTCTAAAATTGAGCAGGCTGAAAAGGCTTTGATTGCCGAATTTGAGAAACTCCATGTCTTTTCGGAATCTGATCTGTTGGCAAAATATAATGAGTTAAACGAATTGGTTAATTCTTCCGATTTCGTACAGAAAAGAAAAGAGATCGAATCCCTTCAGTATAAGAATTCTGAAGAATATTCAAAAGAGAAAGAGCTTTTATCTCTTCAAAAAGCAAAGGATATTGTTCTCTATTTTAAAACTATTGCCGGGAGTATCCTGAAAAGATTTAAAGAAATGGATGGTTCCCGGAAGATAGAGGATTTTGAGTCGCTGGAAAGTTTTATCAATTCTTATGAATTCAAGCAAAAAGAAAAGATGAAACCAGTTACTTTCAAGGATACTGATGAGTACAGGAAATTTTTAGAATATAAAACTTTGAAATCTGATCCGGAGATCAAATCATACTATAAGGCAGCCGCAAAGGGAGAGACCACAAAATCAAAGACCATTCTCAGGTTTGAAGAACTGGGTGCCTATATGAAGACTTCTGAATTCCTTGCAAAAAAGAACATGAAGCCCATAACCTTCAAAGATACTGAAGAATATAAAAAGCTTCTTGAGTACAAAAGGCTTAAAGGAAGTTTTGAAATAAAGGAGTTTTATAAATTCAAGTCCTCGAAAGAGTATGCTAACTTTCTCAATACCGATGAATCAACAAGACTGTCGAGATTTAATGAACTTAGAGAATATATAGCTTCAGGAGAGTTCAAAGAAAAGAAAAATTCTCTTCTCGATAAGAAGAGATTCGAAAAGACTGAAATGTTCAAAGAGGTTCTGGAGTATGATAAACTGAAGAAGAGTGATGATATTATATGGTATTTCAAAGTTAAGGATTCCAATAAATTTGATTTTCTTAAACACAGAGAATTGTCATTCAGTGATGAGTTTGACGGAGAAAAGCTGGATACAAAAAAATGGCTCACAAACTACTACTGGGGCGAAAAGTTACTGAAAGACAGATATTCTATTGAATCAGATCTTCAGGCATATACAGAAAAAGAAAATTTTAAACTCCGGAACAGCATTCTTAAGATCAATACTAAACCACAGAAAGTCACTGGTAAAATATGGTCAGCGACTCATGGATTTTCAACAAAAGAGTTCAGTTATACCTCGGGGCTTATTAATTCCGGGAACAGTTTCAGGCAGAAATATGGCGTTTTCACAGCAAAAATCAAGCTTGGAGATCTCAATGCAAAAAGTGCTTTCTGGATGCTGGCTGATAAAATTACTCCTCACATTGACATCTGCCGGACATCAAAAGGGAAAGTCTTATCCGACTTTTTCCCAGCTAAAGGAAATGCCTCTAAAACGTCTATTGGTTCACGTTATTCAAATGATTTCTTCATCTATACCCTTGAATGGACTTCCGATAAACTTGTCTGGAAAATAAACGATACAGAAGTATTCAGGCAGACATCAGATGTGCCACAGGAGCCCATGTATGTTCTTCTTGCAGGCGGGTTGGATAAACCAATAAACGGAATGACATCAATGGAAATTGACTGGGTGAGGGTGTACCAGGCAAAATAATAACGGAAATATTTTAATAAATATTATGTTAGAGACGTTGCATGCAACATCTCTACTTATTTTCATATTAGATTGATTATCACGGCATTGATTTTCTCCCCCTTCAGAGGGAGTCCCCGCAGGGGGAGGGGGTTCTTTTAATTATCCTGTAACTTTTCGTAATTTCATCCGTCTTTGCATTGTAATTCACTTTATGACAGTTAGGGAATATAACAGATCTGTTGAGGAGTATGCCGATTCAGTTTACCGCTTCATCAGGGGGAATCTCAAGGATGAGGACAGGGCAAATGATATCGTACAGGATAGCTATGAAAAGCTCTGGCGACATGTTGCTGAGATAGAGTATTCTGTTGTGAAATCATGGTTGTTCTCAACTGCCTATCACACCATGATAGACGTAATCCGTAAGGAAAAAAGAATGACAACGCTTGAAGAATCTTATGAAAACAATCTCATTTATGAATCCCAGTACAGTGACCTTAACGAGATTCTTCATACAGCTATCGAACGACTACCTGACCAACAGAGAACTTCAGTCCTGTTGCGCGATTATGAAGGATACAGTTATAAAGAGATCGGCGAGATTACAGGACAAACTGAAGCACAGGTAAAAATAAATATCTACAGGGGGCGACTTGCATTGAAAAGCTTTATCGGGAAAATTGAAACTGTATTGTAGCTATGAAAATCGACAGATCAAATTATGAAATATGGCTTATTGATTGGCTCGACGATAATCTCAGCGACCTTCAGGTTGAGCAGCTTAAATTTTTTCTGAGCGAAAACCCTGAACTGAAGGAAGAATTTGATGAATTGACTTCGCTCAGCCTTAAACCTTCCGATAAAACATTCCAACATAAAGACCATCTAAAAAAATCAACTTCAGACCTTTCCGTATCCCAGTTCGAATACCTTTGTGTCGCTTATCTTGAAAATGATCTTTCGGCCGGCCAGCAAACCGAATTGAATGAGATAATTGACCAGGATCCTGAAAAGAAGAGGACTTTTGAGTTAATTCAGAAAATGCGACTTGCTCCTGCAGGTATCAGTTACAAACATAAGAGCCAACTCATCAAAAGAACGCCAGCGCAAAGAGTTATCCGTTTGTCAGCGATAGTATTAAGTGCTGCTGCAGTAATTGCTATCCTCATTATGACCTATTTTGTGATCCCACGGAATCTGCCAGATGAAACTAATACTACAACACAAAACATCGTAATTGACAGCTCCCTTTTTAAACGAGCTGTTGACAAAGTTCCTGATAAAATAATAACAGACAAAAAGCCTGTCATCCCGAAACTAAAAAGAGAAAATTTATTTGCCGGAGTTCCGAAAAACAATTCTGTTATAACCCAATCTGATCTGACTGCATTTATGCCAAATGATTCATTACTTAGAAATCCTGACGATCCGGAAATACAGCTTAAAAAAATTCCTGTTTATGCAGAGATCGATCTAAAAGAAAGAAGTGTTAGCAATACACTTGTTGCATCTAATTCCAATCTCATTATCCCCACGTATGATGATGAAAGAAGCAACTTAAGCAGGTTCATTGCAAAAACTTTCCGGCAAAAGATACTTAAAGAAAACATATCATTAGACAGTCCCCTTAAAGGATACGAAATTGCAGAAGCCGGAGTTACGGGACTCAATAAACTACTGGGTTGGGAAATGGCGCTTGATAAGAATAATGACGAGAACGGAGAGCTTAGATCGGTATATTTCAGTTCAAAGATCCTGAAATTTAATGCCCCGGTTAAAAAAAATGAACCCCTTCCGTAACTTTTTGAATACCCTTTTCGTCCCATCTCTGAAAACAATTAACATTTTAAATTTACTATCATGCAAAAGATTGGAATAACCATATTGCTAGCAGCAATAATAATGCAGGGGTTCAGCCAGGCATCATCAGCGGAAAGCCAGGATGGCAAAAAACAGGGAACCGCAGTTAACGCAGATGAAAACACTAAAGTTTCTATCGGAAAAAACCTCTTAAGTATTGAGGAAGGTGATTCATCACTTAATATAAGGGTTGGAAACCGGGGTCTTAACATACTTGAATCACTTGAAGGACCAAAATTCAATTTTAAAAAATACTCTGAGAATGATGAATGGAACCAGGATGATACAGAAAACGACCGTGCCAGAAGAAGAAACAGATTCAAAGGACATTGGTCTGGGGTAGAGTTCGGGTTTAATAATTTTTTAACATCCGACAGGAGTCTTGTTTTGCCTGCCGATATTGAATACATGACACTTCATTCAGGTAAATCATCAAATTTCAATATCAACTTTTCGCAATTAAGTCTTGGATTAACAAGACATATCGGCTTTGTTACAGGACTTGGCCTTAACATGAATAATTATAAGTTTGATGGAAATAACAACATCCTTAAGGGAACTAACGGAATTATTGAGGAGCTCAATCCTGGAGCTCCACTCAAAAAATCAAAACTTGCCACAGTATATCTTAATCTCCCTTTTATGCTTGAGATACAGATTCCTGCCGATAATAACCACATGAATATCGCAGCAGGACCAATCGTGGCAGTAAAAATAGGTTCGCACACCAAAATGGTATACCAGGATGGACAGAAGGTAAAAGCAAACGGAGACTTCAGTTTGAATATGCTTAGGTATGGCGCAACAGCCCGTATTGGTTATGAAAATTTCCAGCTTTATGGAACTTATTATATGACTCCATTATTCCGGACAGGAAAAGGACCGGAAGGCAATGACCTGTATCCTTTTGAAATAGGTATCGCATTTACATTTAACGATTAATTTTTACATCATTCCTGATAAATCCTGTTGGGACATTCGATCGAATGTCCCTATTTATTTATTCTTGTTTCCTGTGTGCCGGTACCGTATATTTGTATTAAACAGACGGATATTATAAATGGAAGACGATATATTATCTCCCCGGGAGATAAGACGATATAATAAGCAGATCATGATCCCGGAAATCGGGATCAAAGGCCAGGAAAAGCTGAAACGGGCAAAAGTCCTTGTGGTTGGCGCCGGAGGACTTGGTTGTCCTGTACTTCAATATCTGACAGCTGCAGGCATCGGGAAGATATCCATTGCTGAATTTGACAAGGTTGATGAGACAAATCTTCAAAGACAGGTATTGTACGGTTCATCTGATGTTGGAAAACTTAAATCAATTATAGTTAAAAACCGCCTTGAACATCTTAATTCACTTTTAGAATTCGAAATCTTCAATCTCCGTCTTGATGCCTCAAATTCCCTGAACATTTTGAAGAATTTCGATGTAATTGTTGATGCAACAGATAATCTCGAAACGAGATACATAATTAACGATTCATGCGTTATCCTCGACAAACCAATGGTTCATGGTTCCATATATAAATACGAAGGGGTGATCTCTGTTTTCAATTATAAAGGAGGACCAACTTACAGATGTTATAATCCTTCCGAAAAAGATAAAAAATTTAAAAATCCACTGCCAGCCCAGGTTGGATTACTTGGTGTTCTTCCGGGGATTACCGGAACTTATATGGCTAATGAAGTGATTAAAATAATAACTGAAACAGGAGAGATTCTCAGTGGCAAAGTCCTGTTAATTAATGTTTTCAATAATACCTTCAATACATTTTCTGTAAATAACGTTCCTGAAAATCATAATATCAAAGACTTAAAAGGTTCATTGTAGTTTCTTGAAGTTATAATTTATTCAAATGAATTAACTTTGCTGATATCGAAGTTTAAGAAGAAGTAATTTGTCAAAAAGGTATAAAGGCGCAATGGCATAAAAATTCAGGAAGGAAGCAATCATTAAATATTAAAACATATTGATTATTTACCGTCATAAAACTCTCTGGAAGTTGTTTTTGCTTCTTTTTGCAGTACTCATCGGCATGGGTTCTCTAATATATACGGGAAATCTTGTTAGTAAACTGAAGGTTGAGGAGAGAAAAAATGTTGAGTTGTGGGCTGAAGCCACCAGACTTATATCTCTTTCTGATACGAGCCAGAACGTTGATTTTCTCTCATCAATCATTGATAATAACAATACGGTTCCAGTTATTCTGACTGATGAATCCGACAGTATAATTTCCGCAAGAAATTTCGATGCTGAAAGGATCGGTGATCCAACATATTTGAAAAAGAACCTTAAAAAAATCAAAGAGAAAAATGAACCAATAGTAATTGACTTCGAAAATGGTCATTTTAATCTTATTTACTACAAAGACAGTATTATACTTAGAATGCTTATTTTCTACCCATATATACAACTGGGATTAATTATACTTTTTATTCTTGTTTCGTACCTGGCGTTCAACTCTTCGCGAAAAGCTGAACAAAACCAGGTGTGGGTCGGAATGTCGAAAGAAACTGCCCATCAGCTTGGCACACCAACTTCATCTCTTGCCGGCTGGATTGAAATTCTACAACATAAATACCCCGAAATTTCAATTACCAAAGAACTTGCCCTTGATGTTGAAAGGCTTGAAAAAGTAACTGAAAGGTTTTCAAGAATCGGATCAAAACCGGCTCTGGCAAGCGAGAATATTGTTGCCATAATTTCCCGCACAGTTGATTATTTGAAATCAAGGACGTCATCAAAGGTTAGATTTATTATCGATTATAACCTCAAAAAAGAGGTTGTTGTTCCGGTAAATTCTGCCCTTTTTGAATGGGTCATTGAGAATGTAATAAAGAATGCCATAGACTCAATGGAAGGAACCGGGGATATCACTGTCCGTATTTCGGAGGCGGAGAAAAATGCATTAATAGATATTTCAGATACCGGAAAAGGTATTCCAAAATCAGCATTCAACAAAATTTTCAATCCCGGCTTTACAACCAAGCAGAGAGGATGGGGTCTGGGTCTCTCGCTGGCAAAACGGATCATTGAGGAGTATCATAACGGACGTATCTTTGTAAGGCATTCAGAGGTAGGGAAGGGTTCCTGCATCAGGATTGTAATGAATAAGGATAAATTCTAATCGCTATATTTGCAACCCTTTATGAAGAGGAAAGACATTGAGATAATGGCTCCTGCAGGATCGTATGAATCGCTTATGGCAGCGATTCAGGGCGGTGCCGACTCCGTTTACTTCGGAGCCGAACAACTCAATATGAGAGCAGCTTCCTCAAACAATTTCACCCTTGATGACCTGCGAAAGATCGTTTCAATCTGCAAAAAAAACGGCCTTAAGAGCTATATTACAGTGAATGTCGTTGTATATGACCACGAAATTGAACAGATGCATCGGATAATCGATGCCGCATTTGAAAGCGGGATATCTGCAGTTATTGCTTCCGACCTTTCTGTAATAAATTATGCTTTTGCCTCCGGAATCGAGGTTCATCTTTCAACACAACTAAATATCACAAATACTGAAGCATTGAAATTCTATTCTCAATGGGCCGATGTAGCAGTATTGGCGCGTGAATTAAACCTTGACCAGGTCAGTTATATTTACAACAGTATAAAAGAGCAGAATATAAGGGGACCAAAAGGAGATCTTATTGAAATTGAGATGTTTGCGCATGGCGCTTTATGTATGGCTGTTTCGGGGAAATGCTATTTAAGTCTCCACGAAAATAATAAATCGGCCAACAGGGGTGAATGCTACCAGACCTGCCGTAAATCGTACATTGCCATCGGTAAAGAGTCAGGATATGAACTTGAGATTGATAATGAATATATTATGTCTCCCAAGGATCTCTGTACAATTGGATTTCTCGATAAACTGATTGAGGCAGGTGTAAGAGTTCTGAAGATAGAGGGAAGGGCCCGTTCTGCAGAATATGTTAAGGAGGTATCATCGTGTTATGATGAAGCCGTCAGTGCTATTGAAAACGGAACATACGACAAAGAAAAAACAGAAGCCTGGAGAAAGAGGCTTTCTACGGTTTTTAACCGAGGTTTCTGGGACGGCTATTACCTTGGTCAGAAGATGGGGGAATGGAATACAAATTATGGTTCAAGTGCCACAAAAAGAAAGGTTTATATTGGAAAGATTACAAATTACTTTACAAAGCTGAATGTTGCTGAGATCAAGCTCGAAAACGGCGATCTGATTAAAGGTGATACAATTCTAATCACAGGGCCCACAACCGGGGTTATTGAATATAATGTGGATGAGATACGTGTTGACCTTAAAGTGACTGAGAAAGCAATGAAAGGAGAACTGTGTTCAATTAAAACACCCGATTATCTGAGGAGATCTGATAAGGTTTATAAATGGGCCGATTCTAAAGAAGTTAAGAGTCAATAAAAGAGGTCGTTTGCCAGGTTATCTTACCTGCAGCATCAAGTATTTTCAAAGCATTAGTTTCAATATCATCTGAATCTGTAGTTACATAAATGATATTTTTATTGCCTTTTTTCTTTAACCCAAACAGATACGCCTTATCATAATAGTAAAGGGTTATTTCTATTGCCTTAGCAAAATCCCCCGTTTCAACCGCATTAATGGCATCTCTGGTGTTATCACCTCCAAGACGTTTGCTTATCTTAAAAATAGATGCTTTCAGAGATTCCGCAGGGTAAGTTGAATATTCTTCCAAAAGCCTTGGTAATCTTGTTTTAACATCCATCATGAGAATAATGGCCGGGGCCTCTTGCATATTTAAATAAAACCGGTCTGGCATAAATACCAAACCAATATTCCGGCTTTCATCTTCAACCCATAATGGAAGATTCCTGTTTATTTGCTTCCATTCATCAAAAAGCAGATTTGCAAATTGTCCGGTAGATGGTTGAGGCGGCTGTCCAAGAGATCCGAAAGCAGAACCCTTGTGATTTGCAAGTCCTTCAAGATCGATCACTTGCTGACCACATCCTTTCAGATATTTGAGAATATGCGTTTTGCTGCTTCCTGTCATTCCTCCCAGGACGATCATTTTTCTTTTCTCAGAAAGGCTCTCAAGAATATGATGACGATACGACTTATATCCTCCATCCAGGACTTCTGTATCAATATCGCCTAATGAAAAGAGCCAGGCCATTGCTTCCGATCTCATACCTCCCCTCCAGCAATGGACCAAAAGTTTACTGTTTTTTGCAATCTTCAGAGCCTGTTCCAGTTTCGAAGACATGGTCGGCCCTGTATGTTTCAGCCCTTCAAGAATTGCGGGTATACGTCCCTTTTTTTTATATATTGTGCCAACGGCCCCTCTCTCTTTATCATCAAAAAGCGGAATGTTGAATGCTCCCGGAATATTGCCCGTATTAAATTCCGAAGGAGACCTTACATCAATAACAGGTATGCTTTCGGCAAGTTCCAGAAACTTTACAACATTAATTTTCTCTAAAGCCATAATTTCATCTTGATTCTGGAATTTACAATATTTATTAATTCACCTGTATTTGCGGTTATCTCCTTCCATGATATTAAGATAGCTTCTGTAACGGAGAAAATCTATCCCGCCTTTTTCCACAGCACTCCTCACTGCACATCCCGGTTCATCAAGGTGGAGACAATTATTGAACCTGCATTTTTTTGATACTCTGAATATTTCGCGGAAAAAATGGTAAATTTCATTCCTTTCCATATCAACAACACCAAATCCTTTTATTCCCGGTGTATCAATTACAAATCCGCCAAATGGCATCTGATGCATTTCAGGAAAGGTTGTAATATGCTTTCCCTGTTTATGATAATCAGATATCTCCGCTGTTTTTAGATTCAGAGCTGGATTAAAAGAGTTTAAGAGGGTTGTTTTACCGACACCTGAATTGCCGGAGATAAGGCTGATCTTGTCCTTCATTAACAACTTGAGAGTTTCAAGATTGGTCATATCGTATAAAGAGAGTCTGATACATTCATAACCAATTTTAGCATACATGGATTCAAGGTATTCCATTTTGGCAAGGTCATCTTCGCCATACAGATCTGTTTTATTAATAATAATCTTAGCGGGGACCCTGTAAGCTTCTGCGGTTATCAGAAACCTGTCGATAAATTCTACAGGTGTCTTCGGTAGAATAATGGTGATCATAAGAAATACCTGATCAACATTAGCTGCAATTATCTGGGAATGTTTTGAGAGATTCGAGGCTTTTCTTAAAATGTAATTCCTGCGATCAAGTATTTCCGTTATAATTCCGGTATTATTCTTTTTATCAATTTCGAACAAGACATTATCTCCAACAGCAATGGGATTTGTAGTGCTCAATTCTTTAATCCTGAGCTTCCCTTTAATGGAACATTCAAGGATAATTCCTTCGCCAAAGAGCACCCTATAACGGCTTCCTGTAGATTTTAATACAACTCCTTTTTCCAAAAGAAAAATATTTGGAACAAAAATAAAGAAATTTGAATCATAAGAAAATAGGGACAAGCAATGGTTTGTCCCTATTTCAAAAATGCAGATTCCGGACTAAAGTCCACAAAAGTCTCATAATCAATAACCCCGGGATTAATCCCGGGGTTATTAAACATTCTTTAAACTGGGCTTTAGCCCTTAATTATTCTTTAATTATCAGAAGCCATCAGAAGGAATGGTTTCATCTCAAAACTATGGTAGTAAGGTCTGAGCCTTTCAACATTATAATCTGATAATTTGACTACTTTTTTAGATGATGTAACCACATCAATAGGGAGATTATCGTATCTTCCGTTCTTCAGGACTACAATTCTTCCATGTACCCCTTTAAGAATAAGATCAAGAGCGAGGTTACCATAAGCCATCGGGACAATGGAATCGAGAGCGTCTGGATCTCCTCCTCGTACCATATAGCCAAGTTTCTGGTAAATTACATTGATTGTTTTCCCATTATTATATTTTCCCGAAAGTTCTTTAAGTTTTACGGATACCATCTCGCCAATACCTCCGAGTTTTGCATGGCCATAAGCATCCTTTTCGCTGTCAGCAAAGATCATCTCTCCTCCTTTAAACATTGCTCCTTCTGAAACCAGTACAACAGAATATTTGCTTGGATTTTGATTCCTGTCTTCAACAAGAAGTTTTGTAAGCAGCTCAATATCAAACTCATATTCGGGTATCACGCACCTGTTTGCAGCACCTGCCAATGTAGGTAGCATAGCTGTAAATCCGGCATATCTTCCGAAAACTTCAAGAACCAGAAGTCTTTCGTGAGATCCGGCAGATGTTCTGAGGCTGTTCGTCATTTGAATGGTTCGTGAAACGCAGGTGCTGAAGCCGATACAGTAATCGGTTCCCGGAACATCATTGTCCATCGTCTTTGGTATTGCAACAACATTTACCCCTTTTTTGTAAAGATGAACACCATAACTGAGGGTATCATCGCCCCCGATAGGAATAAGATAATCAACACCAAGCCATTCAAGGTTTTTTATTATCTCCGGAGTAAGATCATTTATTTCAGCATTATAGGTACTTTGAAGATGCTCAGGAACACTCTCTTTTGTCATGTGGCTGGGCCTTGTTCTGGAGGTATGTAAAAAGGTTCCGCCGGTACGGCCTGCTTTATTAACAATATCGTCCGTAAGGATCTGACAGCAGTTGCTGTTGTCTGCCTTGCTGTCCCTTATTAATTCGGTTAGACCAGCCCATCCCCTGCGAAGTCCGATTACTTTATATCCTTCCCGGTTTGCACGGATTGTTACGGCACGAATAGCCGGATTAAGTCCGGGAACATCTCCCCCTCCGGTAAGAATAGCAATTATCCCTTTTGTTGTTTTCAGATTTACCATGATCTTTTGCTTTTTATTTGATACCATTATTAGTAAATTTAAGACCTCTAAAGTAAAACTTTTTAATATTATTCCAAATACTGTTACTTCATTAGAATGTTTGCACTTGTCAGTAAGGGATTGCTTCGTCGTTCCTCCTCGCAAAGACTGGTATTTTAAGTAGCATTGGTGCTATTCGTTTGATCCCATCAACAGTCTATCTTAAATGCAATGTCATTGCGAATCCCGCTCCTGCGGGATGAAGCAATCCCAATCACCCATCCGGAATTATACTTAAGTCAATCCATTCTGGATTCATCCCATTTATAAGGTCAATTTTTTCTTGTTCATTTTTTGTTCGCCCAACCGAGACCCATTTTAATGGGTCGAGCTCGACGAAGTCAAAAAACGAACCAAAAAAGGGCGCCGGAACCGAGCCATAGGCGAGCTCGGCGAAGCCAAATGATAACTTCACATAAAGAAACTTAATTCATTAACTCTTCTAATGAAGAATATTCTTCTGCTGATAACTCACCACCCGACTCCCAGAGAAGTTTTTCGCTATTAATAACTCTTTCTCCGCATGGGATTTTGATTCGCTTAAATCTAAGATGTTCGTTTCTGAATCCTTTATAAATGTAACCCTCAAATCAGTAGTGAAATCATACTTAGAGATATTGATACCTGGCGTCGTTTCTTGCAGTAAATGAACGTTTATATGTTCACATGCTGCATAATATGAATCATAACTGAGATGTCCTATCTTAATCCAAAGAGAACCGTTTCCTGAATACCTCTCTATTTCTTCCCACCTCTCTGGCCAGTTTGAAGGCAAAAGTTGCTCCATTTCTTCTTTCGTTGAAGGGGGCAGTTGCTTGGGTCAAGGAGATTGACTCAATGAACCAGCTCATATTTTTCTTCCCTTTTTTATTTCCACCATCTGAGAATTTTGTCAGGGTCAATTTGAACCGGCAAGGGAGGGAATTCTCCGGGTTTAACTACTACTTGCTGATTTTTACTAACCAGCATAATCTTTTTCTTATTTATATCTGAAAACTCTAGTTCTCCGTCGAGCACAATTAGAGTAGTTGTCCCGTCATCTTCTACATTAAGTTCGAACTCAGTTCCGCGAACTGTAAAGCTTGCAGCTGGTGTATTGTATTCAAACTTTCCCCTTACTTTAAGTTTTTCAATCATAGCGTGAATTTTGCCCTTTACAACTTCCATCAAACTTTCCGACCTAATAACTGCCTCAGTGTTTTGCGCAACATTGATTACATCTTTTGATGGCATCGTGATTTCTAACTGCGTCTTTTTATCGGTCTTTATCGGCTCATCCGGTTTGATGTCTTTGGGAAAGGTTTTCTTTAATGTTTCAATTCGGTAGAGCTGACCAGTAATTTTCGCGATAAGTTCCGTATGAGAAACTTCGTCATTTATGAATATGTTACCTTCGTTAACTTCAAACCTTGCCCCATCGGTTCCAACAAGCTGGACAAAGGCACCTATAGAAAAAGCGGGAAATTCTTCAATAAATAGCCCAAGAAAGGTTTCTCTTTTGACCTTTACTTCATTTTCACTAGAAAAATAAATCCTGTTACCTTCTAAAAAATGACCGTAAATGTTTATAACTTCTACATTATTTTCTAATGTCCAGGTCTCCCCTATTCTCCCTCGGCTGTCATAAAATCTGTTTGTTCCAGAAAATTCTGCCCTACCTTCATATTCTTCATCATATTCGCTAATCAAAAGATTAAATATTTTTATTGTAGATTGCCCGTCTGCTTCTAATTTACCTTTACGACCTAAGGATTTAAATTCTGCCCTTATGTCCCCTGCCCATCTTCCCGCAAGAATATTGGTTGAAATTTTCTGTTTTTCTTGTCCAAATACTGGGGCAGAGATGAAAGCCAGAAGAATAACAACACAAATAAATTTGCTTATTAAATACTTGCCTGCACTTGGCTCTTCAGTCATTTTCAATGCCTTCTTTTTCCCATTTTGCATTATTATCCTGCGTGCTCATATTAAATATTAACAAATCCATCACATCATTCTTCCACTGTTCTCCTTTTTCTGGTATTACTACAACTGCAGTTTCATAAAAACGCGGTTCACATTTTCCTCTTTGTTTTTCATTGCCGCCATCGTCAAAATAAACGAATGTTGTTTATTGTTTCGCTTTAACTTCTCCCATCACTCCTCCCTTTACTTTCTTCCCCTCGTCAGTAATATAGATTGCGTCGATGAAAAGTGGAGCACCTTCTTTAATAGCTTTCACAACAATAGTTTTGCTTCTTCCCTCAACAACTTGTATGGAAAGTTCTTTGTCTGCCTTCCATGTGGGCCAAATATTTACTTCCTTTCCTTCCGCATCCTCACCTTTAGCAGTTACTTTTATTTCCTCTCCAACTGTGAGTTTGAAAGAATTGAGTCCAGTTCCTGTACCTGCTACATCTCCTTTATAAAGGATAATGTGTGATAATTGCCCGGCTTGGGTTTGAGAGTACACTGTTGATGTAGATAGAATTCCAAGAATTATAGCACCAACTAATACTAAGACACGGATTATGTTTTTCTTTTCCATAATTGTTTAATTTTTATTTTGTCCTACTCGTTTGGCTTTTCGGTATCGCCCCGTTTTTTAAAGTGGTTTCTGGTCTCCACTTTTATTTTACAGGTAGTTTAACCTGTTTTGAACTGGCAGATAAAATACAAGGTATTCTTATTTAATTCCATAATTATGGTTTCCCGGACAAAAAAACAGCGTGGTCAGATTGCCTACGCTGTATCTAAGGTCCGACCAAGGACCTACTCCACAACTACTGCAACGACCACGCTTTTACGTGGCGTTTGCTTTCTTTCTGTGGAGTATCTTAAATTTTGGTCGGTTTTAGATACAGAATTCAGCTAAACGCGATATCTTATATATCTGTAATTCTACATGTCATTTTTTTTCGTTACACAAATTTATTAATTTATCAAAGTAAAGTTAATGATTTTAAGATAAATACAAAAAAATAATTATGGGTCGGCAAGATTTGGCTCTTTGAATTTTGCGAAGCGCTGGTTTGTGTGTCGGGCAAAAGGCAATGTGCCAAATGTGCGATGGCTTTCCTTTTCTTTCTTCTACGGGTAGGCACATCCTAATGAATAGGCGACATTTGTCCTGGTTAAAATTTTAAAGTTACAGAATCGTTATATATAGAAAATCACTGTGCCTACCTACATTTCAGCTTTTATGATAGAAAATTCTTTGTCTTTCAGAACGCCTCCTCTTGTTGAAAACACACTTGCCTTACCACTGAGCTCTGTTCTTTTATAAAGCCGGATGTTGAAAACAGCAGTAGTTGCAGCTCCTCCCTGTGTGTCGGGTACATTCTTAGAGAACGAACTTTGCTGAACGGGGCGTTCATCATCATTGTATCTGCCTCTGCCTTCTCTTGGTTTTGGAGTTTTTTCTTCAGTAATTACTTTATATCCCGGTTTCCCTGATCCGGTTCCTGCGGTATCAAAATCAAGAACAACCCTGTCATCTGTAACTATCTTAACAAGATGAGCCTGCTTCAGGGCAGTTGGCAGCTTTCCGTTATTCCTGAAGCTTACTTTCACCTGATAGTCAGTTGAATCTGCCTTATATGATTTCATTTTTTTCACTTCAATGTTCTCCCATGAAAGTTCAGGAAGATATTTTGCCATCTCAAGATTAAACATTGCCTCATTTCTGATCCATGGCTCGAGGTGTTTTGCAGGCGGATTCTGGGAGAAGAATTTAGGATCAAATCCTCCAATCTCAATATCACCGTAAACAGGATGTTTCCATGGTTTCCATTCAAAAAATCCCAGACTGTCATTCTCTTCATCGTCCCATCTCAGCATGTCTGTCTGATCAATTATCTTATCACCGTCATAATCTTTCATTTTTGCTCCGTTCCATATTTCATCACCATACCAGATTGCTCCAAAATACCAGTAACCGAAATCGGGTCCATGTCCGAAAAGAGGAGTCCCGTTGCCATAATCATTATAAACATCTCCGGCTTTTGCATATCCTGTAGTTTTCTTCCCTATCTCATCAAAGATCTTGTACCATTTAAGATCTTCGGGGTACATTCTTTCTTCGGATGCAGAGGTTGAGGGTGGCCGAAGATGCATAGGAACGCTGGTATCCATAGAATTGACAACATAAACATTGGGGTGGGAAAGCAAAAATAAGACAACAGCCCTGGTTTCAGTCTCGCTCAAAGGATATTCCCCGGCTCCTCCCTGCGTATTTCCTCTGCCGGTCTCTTCTGTCTCCGGTCGCCAGTTTTCAGGATAATTTCTATGCAGGTCAAGTCCTCCGATCCCATCTTCATTAATACGACCATCACCATCATTATCTATCCCCTCAGAAGATGTCAGATAAATTCCCTTCCCTACCGGAACCCGCTTCATTATTCTTCCGGAAGGGTCTTTCGGATCTGGTATCCAGGTGCCTTTCTTTTCGTCTTTCCATCTCATTGTCAGAATAACACCATTGCTGTCAATGTCGTCGGGAGCATCTTCATCGAGGAGACCATCGCCGTCATTATCTTCCGGGCGGACTGTACTTCTGTTGCTTTGTGCTGTATTCATATAAAGATTATGGCCATCGGGGTTATTTATTGGCTTCAGATAGATGGTTTTTGTATCGAGAAGGTGAGTGACATCCGGGTCTTTCCCATAGTTATCCAGAAGATATTTTGCCAGCCATAGAACAGTTTCAGTGCCTGTTACTTCTCCACTGTGCCGGCCTCCTTCAAAAAATGCCGCCGGTTTATCAGTATCTTTACCCGTCTTTTTATTTGTGAATGTCATCTGAAGAATGGGCCTGCCCTCGTAGCTCTTACCAACTTCATACAGATCAACAAGTTCAGGATACTTATCTGCCCATCGCCCAAGCCATGTATAAATTACATCTGCTGAATGATATTTATCGAATGTAAGGCTGTCCCCCGCAATATACTGAACTGATCGTAATTCAACTTTCGGAAAAAAACTTACACCATGCCTGGCTCCGGACAAAGTATAGTTCTTCTCTTTTACATCCGATCCGGTTAATGGTAAGGATGATTGCTGACGACCGGATTGTCCATACAGTGTTGCAGAAATCAATAAGATTCCCAAAGCAGAAATGAAATACTTCATAATTTATAGGTTTGTTGTAATACCAGGAAAGGAAAGAAATAAATTGAAATAAATAGAAATAAATATCAGCCACGTTTGGAAATAATTTCCAGTTTATCGATATCAACCACTTCAATTGTCTTTCCGAAGACTCTGATTATCTCCTCCCTTTTGAAATCAGATAACGTCCTGATAACGTTTGCTGTGCTCATTCCAATATAGTCTGCAATCTCTTTCCTTGAAACAGGAAGGTCGAAGACCCTGGAATTATAAATTTCTTTGGTAAAATAAAGCAGAACAAAAGCCACCCGGCCAACAAGGTTTTTTTGTCTGATATCGAGGGTCTGGCTGATAATTTTATCATTTATCCTCGATATCTTGGTTAGCAGCCCCATCGCAAATCCTCCGTTTTTTAAAAACAGTTCTTTAATAAAATCAAGCTTTACAATGCAGACAACTGAATCTTCGAGGGCAGAAACAGAGTACTGGTATCTTTCTTCCGAAAAAATGCTCATATTACTGACAAATTCAAATGGCCTGGTTATGGTAATAACCTGCTCTTCTCCATTTGAGGTTCTTCTGTAAAGTTTGACAAGTCCGCTTTTAAGATATTTAAAGTTGGTGATTTTCTCTCCTTCATGATTTATTATCTCCCCCTTGCGAAAAGATTGTTCCTCTTTATTATTGCATAATTCTTCAATTGAGGGATCATCCAGGTAAGAAAACACAATATCCCGGAAATCACAATTTGCGCAGACACAGGGTTTTTTCTTTTCGTTCACGCTTTTCAGTTTTTCACAAATTTACCAATTTCCTGTTCATGTTGTCAAATTTCGATTTGTTTTATTGCCAAATTTAGACCTAATTTGATGGTCGATTAATACAATTTGTCTCTTTTTACAGGAAATGATCTACAAAACTGATTACCATATACATTCCAGCTATAGCGATGGACGTTCATCTCCGGAGGACTATATCGCTCCGGCCATCGCTGCAGGACTGAGTGAGATAGGTTTTTCCGAGCATCTTACGTTATTCAAAGACCTTGAGGATTGGAATATGAACCCTGTAAACGTTTCGCCTTATATAAACCACATAGAATCTCTTCGGAATAAAATAAAGAATATCAAAATTAAAACCGGCCTTGAGGTTGATTTTTTTGCCGGAAAAGAAAAAGAGATACGTGATTACCTTAGCCCCCTGCCACTCGATTATATTATTGGTTCGGTTCATTATCTCGGTGAAAAAACCGTGGATGTGGGACCGGAATTTTATTTAGGAAAGAGCATCAACAGATTATTTGAATCATATTTTGACTCTGTTTGTGGTGCTGCTGCATCAGGACTATTTGATATAATTGGTCACTGCGATTTAATAAGAATTTATGGATATAAACCTTCCTCCGACCAGGAACCTTTTTACCGGAAACTTGCTAAAACAATGAAAACGCATAATGTTGCCTTTGAGTTAAACACCAACGGAAGAAACAGGCCTCTTGCCGATTTTTATCCCGACCGGAGGTTTCTTCATATTTTCAGGGAAGAAAATGTACCTGTCTGTGTCAATTCAGATGCACACATGCCATCGCGGGTAGGACAGTCTTTCGATGAGGCATATGATTTATTAAGATATGTTGGCTTTACCGAAATGGCCGTTTTTGACAAAAGAGTGCGTCAGATGGTTCCGTTTTGATTATGCTCCCAGTATATGCTCCAAAAAGATCTTTAAACCTATTGCAATTAAAATCAGTCCTCCGATAATTTCGGCTTTGTTTCCAAGTCTGTCGCCTGCGTATTTGCCAATTCTGATTGCTGTCATGGAAGCGAGGAACGTTACAACCCCAATAAGAATTCCGGATTTCCAGATCATTACATCCAGCAGGGCAAAACTTATTCCAATTGCAAATGCATCAATGCTGGTTCCAAGAGCTATTGTCAATAGGACAATTATGTTGCTGAAATCTTTTGTTCCGTTTTCATTAGTTTTTTTAAGCCCTTCAACAATCATTTTAATTCCCAGGAAAGAAAGCAATGCTAAGGCAATCCAGTGGTCTGTTGCTTTCAAAACACTTGAAATTACAGATCCAAGAAAATAACCGGCAACAGTCAGCCCTCCCTGAAAAACAGCAAGAACAATCGCAACTCTTATCGCTTGTCTGAATCGGATACTGCTCAGGATAACGCCATAGGATAATGAAACAGCAAATGTGTCAAAAGATAAGCCCAGTGCAATAGCCAGTATTGTGAAAAAGTCCATAGAGCAATCGTAAGTTGCGCAAATATAACTTATATTTGAGCACCCTAAAAATGATTCCCATGAGAGCTGTTATTCAACGGGTAAGCAAGGCTTCTGTGACAATCAAAAATAAAATCAAGTCGGAAATCGGTGTAGGCTTGCTTATCCTTGTCGGTATCGAAGAATCTGATAATGATACTGATATTGAATGGTTGTGCAATAAAATTGTACAGCTCCGGATTTTTAATGATAATAACGAAGTAATGAATCTTTCGGTTCTGGATGTTGGTGGAAGTGTCCTTGCAATCAGTCAGTTCACGCTTCATGCCAAAACCCGGAAAGGGAACAGGCCGTCATACATACGTGCAGCACATCCCGACATTGCGATTCCTTTGTATAACAGGTTTGTCAGCACCCTTTCCAGCCTTATGGGTAAAAAGGTCGGGACAGGAGAGTTTGGCGCCATGATGCAGATAGAATTAGTTAATGATGGTCCGGTTACAATAATTATTGATACGAAAGAAAAGGAATAACGGAAAAATTTGAAAATTTGAAAATGTTGGAATTATTAAATGAAGAACAGATTACTGTCAGGTAAAAAGCTATAAGCATGAATATTGATATAGCTGAAGAAAAAACTTCAAAAAAATCTGTGCTTCTTGTTGCAACTTTTGCAGCATTTCTGACTCCCTTTCTTGGTTCTGCGGTTAACCTGGCTCTGCCGGCAATAGGTAAAGATCTCAATGCAAATGCGATTGAGCTGGGGTGGGTAATCAGCAGTTTTATTTTATCCTCAGCAATATTTCTTCTGCCGTTTGGACGTCTGGCTGACATTATCGGAAGGAAAAAGATTTTTTCGCTTGGGATTTTACTGTTTACCATTTCAACTTTTCTGATAATATTTTCCGGTAGCATTACCTATCTGATAGTTTTCCGGATATTCCAGGGATTATCCAGTGCA
>JAPLED010000131.1 GCA_026391475.1 Bacteroidia bacterium
ATTCTTGATTCTACATTTACCTTCAGGGCAGGTTCAGTAAAAACAGGCAATGCTCTTAACATTATAAGCAGGCAAACCGGGTATAATTTTACATACGACAGCCGCCTTATTGATGCAGAAAAAAAGACGGAGATGACTTTCAGGGATACAAAACTGGGATTGATTCTCGAGAGTATCCTGCTTAACGATTCCCTTGTTTTTTCAGTAATAGATAAATATATCATTATTTCGCGTGCGGAGAAACCTCCTTCACTATCGGCAGATTCATTATTCCCGGAAATAGTAAATTATATTACCGGAATTATTGTTGATGATGAGACTCTCGAACCCCTGCCATTTGCCACAATAGCATTGAAGAACAAAGGAAGAGGTACCGTCTCGAATAATAACGGAGAATTCGGATTGAAAATAACATCCGACCTTGTCAGTGACACTCTTTCTGTTTCATATCTCGGATATTTTGGAAGAGAAATGGCTGTGAAGCAAGCCATTGGTAATAACTTCACAATTTCGATGAAAAGAGAATTCATTTCCATCCCTGAGATCATAATCAGAAATCAGATTCCGCAGGAGATCATTTCCAAGGCACGGTTGGCAATACCTCACAATTATGGTAACACTCCTGCTCATCTGACAGGTTTTTACAGGGAAGGCGTTTTGAAAAAATCTGAACTTCAGACCTATTCTGAAGCAATATTGCAGATATACAAAAGTGCATACTCGGGAACTCTTTTCGGTGATCAGATTAAAGTTTATAAAAGCAGAAAAATTGAAAACACTGACCTTAGCGACACTCTGGCAGTCAGACTTAAGGCCGGACTGAGCACATGTCTGGAACTTGACGGGGCAAAAAACATTTTTGATTTCCTCACCAGGGAAAGCATGCCTGATTACAGTTACAGGATGACAGATATAGTTACTTATGATGATGAGGCAGCTTACGCAATTGAGTTTGAACAACGCGAAAATGTTGATATGCCACTTTATAAAGGAATAATATATATCAATACTGTTGACTACGGTATTCTTCATGCTGAATTTGAACTCAATCAGTCATTAATCCATAAGATGAAAGATTCATTTGTTTCGAATCCGTCACGTAGATTTAATACCTGGCCTGTTTCGGTAAAGTATTCCGTCAGCTACCGGAAAGTGAACGACAGATATTTTTTAAGCCATGTCAGGGGCGACCTGGTATTTTCCTCAAATCAGAAGAAAAAACTCTTCAATACCCAGTTCAGGGTTTTCTTTGAACTGGCAATTACTGAAATTGATTTAAAAAATGTTACACGGTTTGAGAGGGAAGAACTTGCCCCTATTCATTCAATATTCTCAAAGACTATAACCAATTACGACCCTCTGTTCTGGGGAAATCAGGACTTTCTCCGGCCTGAAGATAACTTGCTCCAGGCTCTTAAGAACATGAATGTGAGGCTGCAGGAATTCTCAAAATAGAACCCTAATACTTATCAATAAGCTGATATAGCTCAGTCAGATCCGGTGTCAGAATGATCTCGGTCCTTCTGTTTTTCTGCCGGGCATCTGAGGTATTACGGTCATCAACAGGCAAATATTCACTTCTTCCTGATGCAGTTAACCGTTTGGCATCTATCTTTGATCCTTCGAGCAGCACCCTTACAACCGTGGTTGCCCTTTTAACACTCAAATCCCAGTTGCCATCCAGCTGTCCGCTTACCGGGTTATATGGAACATTATCAGTATGCCCTTCGATTGTAATCTGAATAGCCGGATTTTTCTCCAGCACTCCTGCCAGTTTCTTAAGGGCATTTTTTCCGTTGGCATCAATATCCCAGCTGGCCGATTTAAACAATAATTTTTCATCCAGAGAGACATATACCTTACCATTCTTCATCGTGACAGTCAGTCCGTTGTTTTCAAATCCCAGAAGAGCCTCTGATACTTTATTCTTCAGATCCTGAACAATTTTTTTCTGCGCATCAAGTATCTTTTCAAGTTCAGCCATCCTTGCGTTCCTTTTTTCAAGTTCGAAGGTAAGTTCATCAAGCGACGCTTTTTTGGTATCAAGGGTCTGTTCAAGTTGACGAAGAAGATCTTCCTTCTTCTGAAGGTTTCCCTGGGCTGCCTGTAGTTCTGTAAGCAGCTTTTGCGTCTCCTTAACATTTCCCTTTATCAGATCTTCCTGTGCATTTTGCAATTCGTTGTACCTGGCTGAGATTTTATTATAATCTTCAACTGCTTTATCTCGCGCACTCTGTACAGTTGTAATATCCTGCTTCACAATACCCATTTCCTTTTCAAGAGTAGCAAGCTTTGCTTCAAGCTCTTTGTTTGCCATTTCCAGCCCTATGTTGTCGGTCCTGAGAGCATCTCTTTCATTCATGAATTGCTTGCTTGTATCCTGCAAACTACGGAACTTCTTGCTGGAAACACATGATACAGAAAACATTACTATTGCGATAATTCCCAAAATGTAAACAATTGATTTATTCATGGTCTCAATTTGATTTATAATATAACACCTGACTACTTAAAAATTGTTATCTGAAGGGTGAATTCCGAAACAAAAATAAGAAAATCCCGGGGAAGCTTCAGCAAACACCCGGGAATAATAATTGTTATATTTGCTGATTATTTTTTTTTAACCATTTTCTGATGGACAAGGAAAAAAACTTACTCTTTAAAATATCAACTCCCGAAGATCTCAGGAAGCTCGATCCGTCCGACCTTATTCAGGTCAGTTCGGAGCTCCGTCAATTCATTATTGATGTCGTTTGCAACAACCCCGGACATTTCGGGGCCAGCCTTGGTGTTGTTGAGCTGACAGTTGCTCTTCATTACGTGTTTAATACACCTTACGATAAGATCATCTGGGATGTTGGGCACCAGGCCTATGGTCACAAGATTCTTACCGGAAGACGCGAAAACTTCTCCACAAACAGAAAATATAAAGGGATAAGCGGTTTCCCGAAAATGGCTGAGAGTGAATATGACGCGTTTGGAACAGGCCATTCATCCACATCTATATCAGCAGCCCTGGGCATGGCTTTTGCTGCCCGGAGTAAAGGAGAAAACAGGCATGTTGTTGCGGTTATCGGCGATGGGGCCATGACGGCAGGTCAGGCTTTCGAAGGTCTCAATAATGCAGGAAGCGGAAAGTCAGATATCCTTGTGATACTTAACGATAACAATATAGCGATCGATGCCAACGTAGGTGCTTTGAAGGAATATCTGCTGGACATTACAACCAGTAAAACATATAACAGGTTCAAGGACAAGGTCTGGAATATGCTCGGAAAATTCGGGAAACACGGACCAAATGCACGGACACTTGCTGCCCAGATTGAAGCAGGATTCAAAAGCACCATCCTCGACAGAAGTAATCTTTTTGAAGGGCTGAATTTCAGGTATTTTGGACCGATTGACGGGCACGATGTCCTGCACATGATCAAAGTACTTGAAGACCTGAAAAGGATCCCCGGACCAAAACTTCTTCATTGTGTTACGATTAAAGGCAAAGGTTTTAAGCAAGCTGAAGAAAACCAGACTACCTTCCATGCTCCCGGAAAGTTCGATAAGGAAACCGGAGAGATAATCGATTCTTCAAAAGGTGATACAATACTTACTTATCAGGAGGTTTTCGGAAGAACAATTCTTGAGCTTGCAGAGTTGAACAATAAGATAACAGGTATCACTCCGGCAATGCCGACAGGCAGCTCTTTATCCATTATGATGAATAAGATGCCCGAAAGAACATTCGATGTCGGCATAGCAGAACAACACGCTGTCACATTCTCTGCCGGTCTTGCCACACAGGGTATGATACCATATTGCAATATATATTCATCGTTCATCCAGAGGGCATATGACCAGATAATACACGATGTTGCCCTGCAAAATCTTCATGTGGTGTTCTGTGTTGACAGAGGGGGACTTGTCGGTGCCGATGGTGCAACACACCATGGGTTTTTCGACATGGCATTTATGCGCAGTATCCCTAATATGATTGTCACTGCTCCTATGGATGAAATTGAACTTAGAAACCTGATGTATACAGCTCAGCTTGAGAAAAACAGATCTCCATTCTCAATCCGTTATCCAAGAGGGTGTGGTATGTTTACTGACTGGAAAAAGCCATTTCAGGAGATAGAAATCGGAAAATCACGTCAGATAAGTGAAGGTAGTGAGCTTGCAGTTTTAACTATTGGTCATCCAGGCAATGCTGTTGCTTCTGTTGTCAGAAAACTTACAAAAGAAAACAGATCAATTGCCCACTACGACATGAGGTTCGTTGCTCCTCTTGATAAGAATGTACTCCATACCGTTTTTAAAAATTTCACCCATATAATTACTGTTGAAGACGGAGTTCTTAAAGGAGGATTCGGGAGCGCAATAATCGAGTTCATGTCTGACAACGGATACAGCTCAGAAGTAAGACGTCTCGGTATTCCCGATTATTTTGTGGAACACGGTACACAGGAAGAACTGTACAGGGAGTGTGGATTTGATGCGGAAGGTATAGAAATTGCGATAAGGGAGATGCTTATAAGAAAAAAAGTGAAAAGTGAAAAGTGAAAAGTGAAAAGTGAAAAGTGAAAAGTGAAAAGTTTAATTTTTTTTCTATTTTCGCAATCCTATCTTAATAAGCCCGGATGGCGGAATTGGTAGACGCGCTGGTCTCAAACACCAGTGGCAGCAATGCTGTGCCGGTTCGATCCCGGCTCCGGGTACTTTTTCAAACACAAAAAGCCTTGATACACAACAATATCGAGGTTTTTTTGTTTGTTACTACTGAAACTATACTGAAACATTTTTGTGATATTATGTATATATGTCACAAGTTCCCGGAAAATGATCATTTTTATGCAGACGGTAGTGGTGCTTTCAGAAGGTTAGATAATATAATGAGTTGATTTTTGCTATAATATAAAACATTTCTGGGTTTTTAAAATCGATAATATAGTATATTCGTTCTTTTCTCTAACTAATACAAAGACAGATGGAGCCAACGAGAACTTTTGACCTTCTGACCAGAATACAAAATCTGTATGCTGATAAAACAGATGTAATAGCAGGTAAGGAAGATGGTAAATGGAAACGGTATTCCGTACAAGAGTACATTGATTATTGTAACTGGGTTAGTTACGCTCTACTTTCAATGGGAATAAAAAAAGGCGATAAGGTCGCCATCATTTCAAATAACCGGCCTGAATGGAATTTTACCGATTTTGGAATAAGTCAGATTGGTGCAGTAAGTGTCCCTATTTATCCAACCATTAGCAGCGAGGAGTATGCATATATCCTTGGCCATGCTGAACCTAAACTTGTATTTGTTTCAGACAAAAACCTGTATGAAAAAATTAAACCGATTGTTGATCAAACTCCAGGAATATCGGATATTTATACCTTTGATAAAATTGCAGAAGCAAAGCAATTTACTGAGTTTATAAACATTGGGAAAGAAATGGCTTCCAGTCTGGAAGAAGAATTGGTGAAAGCTAAAGCCGCAGTTGAACCTTCGGATCTGGTCACTGTCATCTACACTTCCGGAACCACAGGTTTTCCTAAGGGTGTAATGCTTATGCATTCAAATCTGGTTTCCAATTTTATTGAAACAAGTTTTGTTCATCCGTTGGGGCCTGAAGCGAAAGTATTGTCCTTCCTCCCACTCAGCCATATTTATGAACGCACGTTAACTTACCATTTCCAATATAAGGGAGTGAGCATCTATTATGCTGAAAATGTGGGTACGATCATGGATAATCTGAAAGAAATTAAACCTGAAGTAATCGCCGTTGTACCCCGTTTACTGGAACGAATATTCGACAAAATTATCAGCAAGGGAAAAGAACTCAAGGGCCTTAAGAAAATAATATTCTTTTGGGCTGTAAATCTTGGACTTCGTTATGAGTTAAATGGGAAAAACGGGTGGTTCTATGAGATGAAGTTATCCCTCGCTAACAAACTCATCTTTAAAAAATGGAGAGAAGCCCTGGGAGGGAAAATAAAGATTATTGCATCTGCCGGTGCAGCCTTACAACCCAGACTTGCACGCATTTTCTGGGCTGCCCGGATTCATGTTTTAGAAGGATATGGACTAACCGAAACTTCTCCTGTAATCTCTATAAATAATCTAAGTTCGATGGAGGTTATGTTTGGAACAGTTGGTCCCATATTGAAGGATGTACAGGTGAGGATCGCAGAAGACGGGGAAATTCTAACAAAGGGCCCTAATCTGATGCTTGGTTATTATAAGGAACCCAAACTTACTGAAGAAGCAATCGATGCGGACGGATGGTTTCACACTGGAGATATTGGAACAATTATTGATGGTAAATACTTGAAAATTACCGATCGTAAGAAAGAAATATTTAAGATATCAAGTGGAAAGTATATTGCTCCGCAGGTAATTGAGAACAAACTAAAAGAGTCGATGTTTATTGAACAAGTCATGGTGATTGGTGAAAATCAGAAATTTGCTTCCGCCCTCATCACTCCCGATTTTCAATTTCTCCATAACTGGGCTTCCATTCACCATATATCATTCATGGATAATGAAGAACTGATTAGTAACCCATTAGTTTTTGCCCGTTATCAAAAAGAAGTAACCGAAATGAACCAAAACCTGGGGGATCATGAAAAAATTAAACGATTCCGACTCGTTTCTGAGGAATGGACTTCACAGACAGGAGAATTATCTCCTACACTTAAATTGAAAAGAAATGTACTGTACAAAAA
>JAPLED010000028.1 GCA_026391475.1 Bacteroidia bacterium
AGTACGGCCTACATTTCCAATCACTGCAACGCGCATGTCAGTAATTTTAAGTTCCGATGGATTGGAAGAGCGTTGAACATTTGAAGTGGTCTGGGCTATGGTATCTTCAATCGACAATTTCATCATACCTCCTAAAGCTATACCTCCCAGAGCTGCTTTCTTAAGGAAATTACGGCGATTATTGGTCGTAGATGGATTAGCAATTTCTTCCCTGATGGCTTCTGCTTCTACTCTTTCCTGCTGTCTGCTTTTATCAGCAATCTGCTGTAAAATACTCTTCATCATATAATTGGTTTATAGAATGAGTTGGATAATTTGAGTTTTAACACTCGTTAGTAATTCCGTTCTTTCAGATAATTATCCAATTCAACTTTCGACATTGGCAATTTACCGGGATAATTATTCAGCCAGTTCAAAAAATCTTTTTTAATCTCTTCCGACCATTGACTATCTACAAAAAATCTTTTTTAATCTCTTCCGACCATTGACTATCTATCTGCCCTGCCAGGTACTTCTTTTCCATTAGACGCTGGTGTCCGAATTCGTCACGAAGTGCTGTAACTTCAGAAGTTATTACAAGGTCTTCGACAAGATAAGCAGGAATAAAAATCACGCCATACTTCTTAGCAAGTACAACATCTCCTGGTAATACTGTTGCACGTCCGACACGAATAGGTGCATTAATGGATGTCAGCATCATTTGCACAATATATGATGGATCAGCTCCTAATATCCATCCGTTAAAACCTTTAATTTCGCTCAAACCCTCCTGGTCTCTGACAGATCCATAAAATACTACGCCTCTCTGTGATTTGGCATAAATTGAATTACCCAGATTGTCGCCGATTAATGTACCATCAGCTATTTTGCCATATCCGTCAGCCACATAAACATCTCCGGTTATAAGAAGATCAATCGGCCATGAATTGGTTCCTCCCTGCTGGGCTCTGTTTTCTATTTTACCCTGTGCTTTTACCTGTTTTTCAAGGTCGGGTCTGAGTGGCATGTACTGGGCTGTAACAACACGTCCGGTCATAGCTTCTTCGGGATGGATAATAGACCAGTCACCCTGGAATTGGTTCTGAAATCCTTTGTTACGCAGTACACCCCAGGCCTCTTCGATAGAGATATTTTTTAATCTCTCGAGGATAGCATCGGATACTTTAGGTCTTCCGTCAGCAAAACGTTCACCTTTCCATTCAGGTGTTAAAGCTTTAATATACTCAGGTGATGAACCTACGTTCTGTGCGTAGGTAAGAAAGCAACCTAAAATAAAGATAGTAATTAAGATGATTTTTTTATTCATGATCTTAGGTTTTAGTTAATGTAAATATATGAGTTTCATTTAAGTTTTTTTTCTTTCTATTACTTAATAAATACTATTAAACAGATGATTGCAAGGCGAAAAAGTTTTATCTGTAGTTGACAAACTCCCCGTTATTATAACTCATTACTCCATTATCGGTGCCTAGCCATACAATGCCATTCTTGTCAACCGTAATACACAGAATATTATTACTGTTCAGTCCATCTTTCATTGTGAAAGAGATCCACGCAGTGCCATCAAAAACAGATACTCCGCCTTTGGTTCCGAACCAGAGCTTTCCCTTCCTGTCAACCGCAATAGACTGAACGAAGTTATCAACGAGTCCGTTATCAGTAGTAAAAACAGTCCAGTTTTCCAGGGTTTTATATCCTGTATGCCTGGCAACTCCCATATCTGTACCAAACCATTGGGTCCCATCGGGAGTGATACAGATGCTATAGACCTTATCCGAAGGCATCTCTATAGGTCCCCATTGAGCATATTCGGAAGCTCCTGAAATAGCATCAACTTTATTTCTGAAAACTCTTGCAACACCTGCTCCATCAGTCGCAACATACAGAGAATCACCGTCAGGACTGGTGGACATAGCTGTTATGGGAAAATCCTTGAACATACCTTCAGGATATTTTCTCTGATATGAATAGGTAAGCCATTTTTTATTAAGGAATGCAGAAATGCCCTTGTCAGTTCCAAACCAGCGTAAGGAACTTTTACCTATGGCCACAGAAAGAACATTATCGCTCAGGATAGTAGTGTTTTCCGTATAATAAGTAGTTGCACCTGTTCTTGCATCCACGGGAAGAGAGGCTACTGTTGCTCCCTGGGGTGTGGCAATCCATAATTCCGGTCCGTATGAGGAGAAATCGTATGCAAGATCTTTCAGATTCTCAGCCGGAACTTTTCTGTTTTTATTATGTGTGCTCCATTTTTTACCATCGAAACTGACAATTCCAACCTCCGTCAAAAACCATTTTGTATTATCATCATCCACAACAGCCGAATGAAAAGTCTTTGCCTGGAATCCTTCATCAAAGGACCGGTTAACAACAGAAATTTTTTGAACTCCTTTAATATCGCTACTTACGGTTTTCTCATGAGAAGGGGTCATAGCCATCGTAATTATCATTCCCAAAGTCAGTAAACCTATTGACAGGTATCTTACCTTTTCATGAATTATTCGATTTTCTTTATAAACTGACATTGATTGAAGGAATTAAATAATCGGGAAGAAAAAATATGTATTACTTAGTTGGTGTAAAGGTTACCGCCTGCCCTCCTTTTAAACCTGAATTAATAAATTCCAGTTTAACGCGGGTTACTCCATTCGGCCAGTATCGCTTCAAAGAACGGTCAGTAACTTCAATAAACTCGATTTCCGGAGTCACAACCTTCGGATTGTAGCTCATATTCATACTGAATCCGTCACCAACAAATTTTAAGAGGCCTGGTTTAACTTCTGACACTTTACAGTAGGTTATTAAGTTTGAACTGGTATTAAGTTTGCTCATCCCGCTTAGTTCAAATTTATCGCTGATTACAAAGCTTTTACCTCTGTTCAATGTATAGCTGCGAACCCAGCTTTTAACCTTAGCCTCTCTGGGATAAGCGCCAGCAATATCAGTTAAAAACGTGGCAGCTTTAGCATTTGTAGTGAAAGTGGAATTTTTAGCTTTAAAACCGGCACCATCTTTCTGCTCAATTCCATTGATAAAGGGCAGGTTATGATATCCTGACTGCATCGTCCAAATCTCGTAACGCCTTGAACTGAAAGTTTTTGAATTATATTCCTCGCGACCCAGATCGATAAGGCAAGGCTTTCCATCATAGTACATTACGCAGGAACCAACATCGTTGTGATTATGACTCTCCGCATTGAAGCCACCTTTTGCTCCAAAGAAAAATCCCATGAAACTTCCCTCTTTATCACGAGCTCCGGCAACCTCAGTATCGGGTAGCCAGAAATCTGCAACAAGTGCTTCTCTGCCTTCAGCATTACGGATCTCATCCAGGAGCCCGAGGTTTTTTATCTGATCGCAGATCTTCCCTCCTAAACTATGCTCACCCCAGTTACCCAGTTTTGCAAGATATGCTCCAAACTGTTGCATTTGAATATCTTTAATCGCTTTTCCGTATCTGTAAACCGAAGAGGCGTTTCCACCTGTTGTAGCGTCAGCATCAGCGAAATTTATAAAGTATGGAGCATGTATATTGACTTTATAAAAATATTTTCCGATATTCTGAACAAGAGGATCATCGAAAATATCAAATTTACCGTTGGTAACATTTTGCAGAATTTCAAGGCTCTCATATAATAAAGCACCTGCTGCGCCCCAGTAAGAGGGACCTTCATCACAACCACCATCATCCGAATAGCCATTCAGAAATTTATCAAGCGAGTTAATGATTTTCTGCACCTCAGCTACCTTCTTTGAAGGATCACTTTCGAGTAATAGAAAACAGTTGAGCATATTATAATTAACCCATGGATTCCAGTTATTTGGCCGGCCACCTTTAAAACCCATATATCCAAAATCGTCTCTTGTGAAATATGGGATCAGGGCTTTGTTCATGATTTCCTGTTTCAAACGTCTGGAAATCAATGGATGTACCTTGTCAAACTCATCTTTAAATAAATACCATGTCCATGTCAGATTGTTTGTAACTTCACCAACCCCAAGATCGACAATAGGGTCATTTACATCAGGCAATCCTGAACCTGCTTTCTGAGCACCTAAATGTGCTGACCACCCCCACCATGACTGCTCACTGTAATACCAGACTGCATTAATTATCTGATCCATAAAGCGCCCTTTGCCTTCAACCAGTTCGCCCATTACCAGTGTAATAAGCGCATTACTGCAGGCTGAATAGACCTCCTGCCGGCGGTCACCGGAACGTATAAATTCAAGATAGTCAGTCGCTTTAACCACTGGCCAGTTGTAAGCAAGATATGCTTCTGCTTTAGTGATATACTCCTGCCTGATATTTACGGGCAGGTTCTGCCAGAATTGTCTGTTTTTATAATCAGGAAGTTTATTCCATGAGTTGTCGGTTATCAGGACTTTTGCCAGATCGATGGCTTTAGTTTCATTGGCCAGAATGTTTCTTTCTTTATTCGTCAATTCGGCTGATGCAGGATTTGACGCAGTAAAAAAAATTAATGCAAAACAGAGTGATAGTAAGGTTTTCAGACCAGAGGTTAGTGTTTTCATATGCTGATTATAATTTTAAAAACTAATTTTAAGAAAATTTTTTATTATTTCACATTCTTATCTAAAGAAATAAGGATTATTAACATTTATTGAATTTGAATAATTTTAAGATATATATGCTTATGAAATTTTTTGCAGACCCGAAAATCTTTTTTCTGATAATCTGTTTTTCCCTTTTTAGCCTGAGGGCAAAAGCTGAACCTATCCATCAGTGGGAAGTTTATACAATTTCATTCAAATCCGGGAATATTTATTCAAATCCTTATAAGGACATACCCTCCACAAATAAAGGTGATCTGTTGAGGATAACTTTTCAGGGAACCGAAGGTGATGCATTAAATAAGAAAATTACAATTGTGGGATTCTGGAACGGGGGATCGGAATGGTGTGTAAATTTCATGCCACCTTTCACTGGTAGCTGGAAATATAATACTTTCTCAACCGACAGGAGTATGAATGGTAAGAAGGGAAATTTAGAGGTTGTGGCATGGACTGAAGATGAGAAAAAGGCCAATCCAACCAGGCATGGTTTAATCAGGGTGAAAAAGAGTGGTGAAAATTCCGGCCATTTTTTTGAATATTCCGACGGGCAGCCGGTTCTCTGGATCGGTGACACATGGTGGAACTGGACAAAACGGAGTATCCACTTAGATACTTTCAAACAACTGGTGGACGACCGTTCAGCGAAGGGATTTAATATCGGTCAGCTTTTTGTGCCCGGTAACGGATGGGGTAGAGAAAGTTCCCTGTTGGATGAAACCTATACCATCCTGGATACCGAACATATGAAGAAAGTTGAGGAGATGGTACGGTATGCAAATTCGAAAGGGATCACCGTCTGGATACATGGATGGTGGAGCAGGCCAAACCTGAACACTACGATAGGAGCTGAAAAAATGGAGCGTTGGTGGCGATATCTGGTTCACCGGTTCGGTGCCTATAACGTTATATGGGTAGTTGCAGGTGAATATAATATGAATAATAATGGCGGCTTCAGCCTTGACTTCTGGAAGGATTTGGGCAAATTGATAAAAAATGAAGACCCGTATGAACGGATAGTTAGTCTCCACAATACCCCACCATTCTGGGATGGCGGAGCAGAGGCTCCTCAATGGTCAACCGGAAGTGTTTTACATCAGGAACCATGGCTCGATTATAATCAAAGTCAGGTCGGGCATGGCAAATATGCAAATGAGATGATCCCTCTGATTATATCTGAAGAATATAAGCATCAGCCATCAAAACCAATTGTTGTAACAGAATCCTGGTATGAATTTATTGAAGGTAATCCCACGGGCATGGATATCCGGTTTGCAGCGTGGTCGGCTATACTGTCAGGTGCAGCAGGACATACATATGGAGGTGGACATGTATGGCTTGCCAGTGTTCCTGAATCTGCAGGAGGTGCCGGTGCATGGCCCCTTGAAAAGGGATTTGACCGTACTACTTACGATTATGAGGGTGCTGTATCAATGAAG
>JAPLED010000098.1 GCA_026391475.1 Bacteroidia bacterium
TACAGTCCCGTTAACAATGATGAGTTACCTATGTCAGATTATTTAAAAATACTGCTTTTACATGAAATTATAATTACTAAGATATTGATAATCGTCTTATTTTTGCAAATATCTGTCGATTATGGTCAAGAAGAGTCTTTGTGGTTTATCTGCGGAAGAGATATTTAGTCTAATCGGACCTTCCGGTTTTACTCTTTCTCATGCAGTTTCAATCTCGAACAGTATATATAAGAAAAGTACAGGTGAAATTTCACAGATCACAAAAATTCCTAAGAAGCTCAAAGAAGAACTTGCCTCTGATACATATATCGGGATTTTTATACCAGTTGCTTCGGAAGTTTCAATAGATAAAACAGTAAAGTATTTGTTCAGAACTGAAACAGGAAAAGAGTTTGAAACTGTTTATATCCCTGATAATAAAAGAAATACTATATGTGTTTCTACTCAATCGGGTTGCAGGATGGGTTGTCAGTTCTGTGTTACTGCCAGATATGGTTTCCGGGGTAACCTGTCGGCAGGAGAGATTATAAACCAGATAATCAGTATTCCCGATGCAGAAAAAGTAACCCATGTAGTATTCATGGGTATGGGTGAACCATTGGATAATCTCGAAAATGTTTTAAAGGCCTGCGAGATAATAACAGCCGGATGGGGTCTTGCCATAAGTCCGCGGAATGTAACTGTTTCAACAGTAGGTATAACCCCCGGGATTGAAAAATTTCTTCAGAGTTCTGACTGCAATCTGACTTTAAGTCTTCATTCTCCCTTCATTGAAGATAGAAAAAGGGTTGTTCCCATTGAAAAGCAATATCCGGTACTAAAGATTCTTGAGATAATGAAGAATTTTCCTGTTAAGAAGAAGAGGAGATTAAGCCTGGCCTATGTAATGATAAAAGATTTGAATGATACTGATTCACACATCGAAAGACTAAAGATTCTTCTTAATGGCTCAAAAATAAGGGTCAACCTGCTGCCTTATCATTCTGTAAGGAATGATCCAAATACCTCATCTTCAGTAGAAAGGATGCAGTATTTCAAACATAACCTTATTGTTTCAGGAATTTCTGCATCAATCCGCAAATCCCGAGGGATAGATATTTCAGCAGCATGTGGTCTTCTGGGAACAGGTTTGAAATAGTCAGGAATCTGTCTCTAGGTATTAATCAATTGAAAAATGTATTCATCGAGATAACCGTCGGATGTCTTGATCCAGTCTTTCTTAACCCCGGTCTGGATAAATCCCTGCTTTATAAATAGATCCGTGCTTTCACAGTTGTTTGCCAGGATATTACAATACAACTGATGCAGATGAAGTGTTTTAAAACAATAATCGATGAGACAGGTCAGACTCATTGAAGCATATCCCTTTCTCCTGTAAGCCTCGTTAGCGATAAGTATTCCCAATCCAGCCCTTTTATGGAAGGCATCAAAATCAAAAATATCTATGGTACCGATAGTCACCTTATCCGGAATATGATCAATCATAAGCCTGAGCTGACCTGTTTCATAAATATTCTTATGGGAATTCTCCAGATACCGTTTAAGGGTATATTTTGAAAATGGAGAAACAGTATTGCTTATTACCCAGTATGAATCGTTGTTCTCCCAATCATAAAGAAGCTCCAGATCTTCCGGCTCCAGAGCCCTGAGCTTGATTTTTTTAAATTTTATCATTGTTGATATGGATTTCTGTTGTTAATAGCCCGTCCAAGCGTTATCTCATCGGTATATTCAAGTTCATCACCTATTGCCACTCCGCGTGCCAGCGTTGTGAGGCTGATACTATATTTGTTAAGTCTCTTATAAAGATAATAGTTTGTAGTGTCACCTTCCATAGTTGTACTCAGAGCAAAAATTATTTCTTTGACACCTCCGGCTTTCACTTTTTCTTCAAGACTGTCAATTTTAAGATCAGACGGACCTATTCCATCTATTGGGGAAATGATACCCCCAAGAACATGATACAAACCTCTGAATTGCCGTGTATTCTCAATAGCCATCACATCCTGAATGCTTTCCACTACGCATATAACTGTTCTTTCCCTCTTTTCATCATTACAGATATTGCAGATTTCAGTATCGGAAATGCTATTGCAAACCTTGCAATAGTGGATCTCTCCATGGAGCTTAATAATGCTCGCACCGAATCTTCTCACCTCTTCAGCATCTCTTCTTAACAGATTCATCACCAGTCTGAAAGCAGTTTTTCTTCCAATACCGGGAAGAGAGGCAAATTCATTTACAGCATTTTCAAGCAACCTGGAAGGAAATTCAGTAAAACTCATAACTAAAACTTTCTGACAAAATTAGTTCAATTTTCCGGTGTTATTAAACCGACAGAGAATTTTTTGTCTTCCTTTCTTTTTGTTATTCTTGTATATTAATTGAATCTGCTATGTCACCACTATTAATCCTAGGTATATTCCTGATATATACTGTTGTGCTGTTTGCAGTTACCTGGTTCACAGCAAGAAAGGCCGACAATCAGGCTTTTTTTATCGGAAATAAAGTCTCTCCATGGTTTGTTGTTGCATACGGAATGATCGGTGCTTCACTATCGGGAGTAACTTTCATGTCTGTACCGGGTTGGGTAAAAGACACCCAGTTCAGTTATATGGTTGTTGTTTTAGGGTACCTCTTCGGATATTTTGTAATAGCACTTGTTTTACTTCCATTATATTACAGACTTAAACTGACCTCCATTTACTCTTATCTCGATCAACGATTTGGATTCTGGTCATATAAAACCGGTGCCGGGTTTTTCATAATCTCAAGGACACTGGGTGCGTCATTGCGTATGTTTCTGGTTATAAATGTTTTGCAGATTTTTGTTTTTGATGCCTGGAATATTCCATTCTGGGTAAATGTTCTTGTATTCATCATTCTTATCATTCTTTATACTTTGAAAGGGGGCATAAGGACAATAATATGGACCGATACCCTGCAGACCACATTTATGTTGCTTGCTGTCGTACTATCAGTAATTTACATAAGCAAGGATCTGGATATTTCCCTTTTTAAGCTGGTTTCTACTGTCAAAGAGAGCTCAGTTTCGAAAATGTTTATTACCGACTGGCATAACGAAAGATTTTTTCTTAAACAATTCTTCAGTGGTATTTTTATCACAATTGTTATGACAGGACTCGATCAGGAGATGATGCAGAAAAATCTTAGTTGTCGTAATATTAAGGAAGCTAAGAAGAATATGTTCACATTCAGCGGGAT
>JAPLED010000085.1 GCA_026391475.1 Bacteroidia bacterium
TATTAATCATTTTTTTGTAACCGGGTTCCGGGGACTATAGTCTAAAGGTGCAAAGAGAGTTTTTAACCAATAATTAAAGTCATGGAAACATTAGTTGCTTTTATCGCATTATTCGCTACAGTATTTGGCATTATGTATGTTCACTACACAACACGTAACAAAGAAAGATTGGCACTCATTGAGAAAGGTGCAGATGCCAGCCTGTTCAACACGGGTAAAGAAGGGCATAAATTTACATTTGCCTGGGGTAAGTTGACTCTGAAGATCGGAATGCTTTTTATGGGCATTGCATTAGGTATAATGGCAGGGGCAATTCTTTCCTACGCCGGGGTACTTGATGAAGATGCTAATTACCCGTCGATGATCTTCTTTTTCGGCGGATTGAGCCTGGTATTGTTCTATGTTATTGACAGAAAAAACATATAACAAAAGACAAAATTTGTTATAGGAGGTTGTCTCAAAAGTATATTCAACCACCCCGTCATGACCCTTTGGGCATGACACCCCTCCTTTAAAAAGGAGGGAAAAATATTGATATACAATATTATAATTTCTCCTCCTCTTCAGAGGAGGAGTACCCCTGACGGTACCGTCAGGGGGGAGGTGGTGGACTTTTTAGACGACCTCTTTTTTATTTACAGGAAGTGAAAGAAAGACTTCGGACTTCGGTCTTCGGACTTCGGACAGTTCCATTTTATTTTCACCTGAATTTTAATAAGCCAAAAATATTCAATGAGACCGATTGATAAATTGTATACTTTTGCCACAAAATAATTAAGTGATCTGATATGCCTTTAATGAATGATAAAGCAGAAGTGAAGAAATCCGGACTTAAAGTATTTCAAAAACCAACAGCTGATGAATTGCTTTATTTGTCGAAAATAAAATGAACTAGTTGAAACCTTACCAATAATAGAAACCATGGCTGACTTAAATACCAGAATTAGCGATTTTCTTTGGAAGAATCTTAGTGAAAAACATGTTACAGGGAAAAAAGATCCTTTCTGGGAATCATTACGGAATGCGGGTACAGAACTCTGGCTGGATACCGGTGATGTGGAAGAGGCTGAAGCTAACTGGACTGCCGAAATGAGCGCGTTGACAACCAACAATACGCTGCTTAACAATGAGATACAAAAGGGCATATATGATGTTTTTATCTCCGAAGCAAAAAGCATTGTAAGAGATCTTTCTCAGGAGGGCAGGGTTAAAGAGATAGCTTTTATTTTAAACGCACGGCATGGTTTAAGGCTGGCTTCCAGGTTCGGAGGATACGTGAGTGTTGAACTGCATACTGATACCGCTCATGATATTAAAGCTATTCAGTATTATGGAAAAAGATTTCACGAAATATGTCCGGAACAGTTTATAGTTAAGGTTCCATATACTGCCGAAGGTTTGATCGGAGCCAGGCTTCTTAAGGATTCGGGTGTTAAAATCAATTTTACACTTGGATTCAGTGCCCGTGAGAACGTACTTGCAACAAGAGTGGCCAGACCTGACTACCTTAATGTTTTTCTTGGGAGAATTGGAGCATTTATGATTAATAATAATCTTGGCGATGGCTCCGGAGCAGGAGAGATGGCTGTTATCTCATCACAGAACTGGGTGACAGGCCTGTCCGCTGAGAATCCATGGCAAACAAAACTTATTGCAGCAAGTTTGAGAAATTACAACCAGCTGGAGCTCCTGGAAGGAACAGATGTTTATACAATGCCTCCGAAAGTAGCCGCTGCCGGAAGAAAAGAGTTAAGTGGAAAATTCACTTCCCGTACTCATGAAAACTATGACGTAAGTCTCTATGATTCAGCAAAAGGGGCTCGCATTGAAAAATTCTGGGAAGTTGATAACAACGTACTTAGTCTTGCAGAAAGACTCGCCTCTAAAGTGCCTTCCACCGGTTCCGAATTGATCTCTGGCAGGGCTGGCATCATTTTCTGCTGATCAGGAGATGCTCGATCAAAGAATCAGGAGTATTATTGAATAGTTCAGACTGACCGCTGCCTTACCATCTCATACAGAAGAATACCAGCTGCCACTGAAACATTAAGAGAACCAATTGTGCCGGTCAACGGAATCTTAATCTGGTGATCGGACAGTGCTATAAGTTCACGGCTGATCCCTTTATCTTCTGAACCAAGTATCAATACGGAAGGACCTGTTAATGAAGTCTCTGAAGCTATTTTACCCGATTTTTCTGCAGCACAAAATACCCTGAGCCCCGATTCTTTCAGATACTCAATGGCCCTGACAATACTTTTTTCCCTGCAAACCGGAAACGAATGCAAAGCCCCTGCAGATGTTTTAACTGCGTCGGCCGTTATCCTGGCTGACCCTTTTTCGGGGATTATTATTGCATGGGCTCCAAGACATTCTGCTGTACGTACTATTGCACCAAAGTTCCTTACATCCGAAACACCATCCAGGGCAATTATCAAAGGATCTTCCCCCTTTTCGAAAACCATTGGAAGAAGGTTGGCAATATATTGATATTCAATTACAGATAACCATGCCAATACCCCCTGGTGATTTTTCTTCGTCACCAGTTCTATTCTCTCAACAGGTACTATCTGGTAAACAATATTATGAGTTTTAACTTCGGTCATAAGCTCATGATAAAGAGCACCCTGAAGACCTTGCTTTACCAACAGCCTGTCGATCTGTTTTCCTGCTTTAATAGCCTCAATCACAGCTCTTAATCCAAAAATGCAATCTGTTTCTTTCTGCATATCTTAATTTATTATCCCCATTAAATATCTTCCGGATTATCGAGACGGAAAACAATTCCTTTTCTCCAGATGGAAACAGCCTGATCCCAGTAAGTGACAAGAGTTTCGCTACGGCTCAGGTAATAGTCATTATCGGAAAAGAGATTTTCTTTCTTTTTGAAATTAAAGAAAAGATACTCTTCACTGACCGTGTATCTCCCACCCCAGGAGGATTTGATCACAGGTTTCCTGTAACCCCATCTCTCTCCTTCGGATGTTTTATAAACTTTGTCAGGTGGTCCGTAAATTATATAGATCATTCCCCTCTCGCTCCTCCACCCTTCTTTGTATGATGTGAAATAATAGTTCGAATAAAGTACCCGGGTATAGTATATCCTTATGAGTTCCCGTGCCTTGTCAACATTCCCTCCGCATTTAATCCAGAAATCGTCAAGAGCTACCTTCGGTTTTACGGCAGACCTTAAAGTAGCAATTTCAGCCTGGGATGCAATGTAGACAAGAGGCTCAATCATAACTTCAGGTGTTGCCATGGCCGGATAGGAAGCACCCAGATTTAAAAAGGTGTATCCCTCTTTGATATTCCTACCTACAGAACAAAAATAGATGCCTTCCCTCGGGAACATTATTGGCATTGTATCAGAATAAGGTATCGCGACAACCTGCTCCGGTTCGTAGTCGAGAGTCTTCTCAGGCAGGAGCATCGATGGTGGATCAGGAACTTCCCGGAAGGGTTTGTAAAATGAAATGAAGAGGCTGTCAACAGGCCCCCTTTTGTAAATAAGGTTGATATATTCGTTAACTCTCAGAACCGGGTTAAAAAGCTCATTTTTCTCAAAATGGCCCTGAGCTCTGAAATTATATTTATTGTTGTACGACAGAGTATTAAAAGGTACAAAAGCCTGCACAACCTGAAGGCGGAGCCTGTCCAGAATTTTTATCTCAGCCAGGTATTCAATTCCTTTTTCAACTTTCAGAGGGACATTATAAACATATTCCGGTTTCCCTGTTTCTTTGACTATGCTGATATTATATACCGCGGTGTCAGCCAGGAGTTTTCCCTCACTGATATTAAAGAGTTTGACAGTGACTAGTACCATGGCTGTAGGAACACCCTGTGGGTTTGCTTCAGAGAAAAAAAGATCATTAGCGAAGAACTTAACAGACAGGACTGACAACTCATCAGATTGATTAATAACATTATAACGAGGGCTGATCGGATTTTTTATGGGATTATATAGATAGGAAAGATCTTTGGAGTCAACTGTTTGTTGAGTCGTTTTACAGGAACTGAAAGTTGCAATAAACAGAATAATGGTAAACAGTGAACAAATGGCCCTGGTGGAAATTCTATTCTTCATACCCAAAATTAATTATCTTATTTGATGTTACCCTCTTTCCATTCTATCCTTATCCTGCAAAGCTCCTTATTATCATTAGTCCTGAAGATCGAATGGTCGTAGAAACTACCATTTTCTTTTTCCGCAGATGTTCTTATAAATATATCTTCGTCAAAAAGAGATTCGGCAAGATAGTTTATTTCAGCTGATTGAGGAACATTCTTCATCACGAAATCCAGGTCGTAGGTGTCGCTTACCCATTTCAGATATCTAACATTGTTTGTATGAAGGTTTACATCAAGATCACTGACTTTTATACGGAAACCGGGAGATCTCCGGCCATCTTCTGCAGCAGTTTTAAGTTTTGAAGCATATCTGACAGGTGAATTATCAGAATGCAGATTCGGGTTGTACTGTGATAATATGGAATCAGGTTTCTGGACTTTTTTGGTAATGCGGTCAAGGATGAGCCATGATGAAGTGCCTGAAGCGATGCGCCTGCCATCAGGATATTTTACTTCATAATTTCTCAGAGCAAATAATTTATCAGTTCCGTTGGGCCACGTTTTCACAACTATTGAGTCTCCCCATAAAGGCCATTCGGAGATGACAGTATACATCCTTGAAAGCACCCAGAAACGGTTATCTCTCATAAGGTCGTCCCTGCCGAATCCAAGTTTTACAGCGTGGTCAGAAGCTATATCCTGCAAATAATTTAACAACGAGTACAGATTAAGCTTACCGTCCGGACCGGTTTCATAAACATGTACCCTGTATTCTTTTTCAAACTGAAGTAATTCCATTCAACTGTTATTTCGTAAAAACTCTTCGACCTCCCGGCTATAAAGAGCCCATTTGTTCATCTCTTCGTTAAGTTGTTCCTTTAAATCCTGATATTTTTTATAATCAATTTCATGAGTTTCTGAAGAATTTCCCGGCTCCATGAATGCTTTGTCCACGGCCATAATTTCCGCTTCTATCTTCTCAATCACTGTCTCCGATTCCTCAAGTCTCTTTCTCAGCTTTCTCAGATTACGGTCAAACTCCTTCTTTTCAAGGTATTTTTGCTTGTTTGAGGAGACATTGACCTGCACGGTGTCATTTTTGGCTTTGTCTTTTCTCTCAATATCTTTCAGGTTTTCAATCTTTTTCTTTCTGAGGAAATCATAAATTCCACCGATATTTTCCTTTATCCTGTTATGTTTGAATTCAAATACCTTCCCGACTATTCCGTCCATAAAATCCCTGTCATGCGATACCACAATTAATGTGCCATCGTATTTGATCAGGGCCTGTTTAAGAATATCTTTTGAACGCATATCGAGATGATTTGTGGGTTCATCAAGCACAAGAAGGTTACTTGGTTCCAGCAGCAGTTTTACCAGGGCGAGTCTCGACCGTTCGCCTCCGGAAAGAATTTTAACCTTTTTTTCAACATCATCTCCCCTGAAAAGAAATGCTCCGAGCATATCGCGAATCTTTGCCCTTATATCTCCTTTTGCCACATCATCGATTGTCTGAAGTACTGTTCTGTTCTCATCCAGCAGTTCATCCTGATTCTGAGCAAAATATCCGATTTTAACGTTATGTCCTATCTTCAGATTCCCAACATAATCAAGCTCGCCGGTAATGATCTTTGAAAGTGTGGTTTTTCCTTCTCCGTTACGGCCCACGAATGCAACTTTCTCTCCCCTCGATATTTTGATATCAATCTTATTGAGGACATTTAACGACCCATAGTTTTTTGAGAGTTCTTCTGCTTCTACAACGACTGTACCAGAACGGGGAGCAGGTGGAAATCTTAAGTTAATAGTGCTTTTATCTTCCTCATCAACCTCAAGCCTTTCAACCTTGTCGAGTTGTTTGATCTTCGACTGAACCTGTACGGCTTTTGTCGCCTTAGACCTGAACCGTTCGATAAACTTTTCGGTATCTTCGATTTTTTTCTGTTGGTTTCTGAATGCAGCGATCTGCTGTTCTCTTCTTTCCTCTCTCAGCACAAGATATTTCGACCATGAGGCTTTGTAGTCGTAAATTTTCCCCAGAGAGATCTCAATTGTCCTTCTGGTTACATTATCAAGAAATGCTTTGTCATGCGAAACAAGTACCACAGCACCGGGGTAACCGGCAAGAAATGATTCCAGCCACTGGATAGACTCAATATCAAGGTGGTTCGTTGGTTCATCAAGAAGGAAAAGAGAAGGTTTTTTCAAAAGTATCTTGGCAAGTTCAATACGCATCCTCCAGCCTCCGCTTAACTCTTTTGTTGATCTTTCAAAGTCTTTTCGTTCGAATCCCAGTCCAAGGAGGGTTTGCTCCGCTTCAGCCATATAGTTGGTTCCGCCAAGCATCCTGTACCTCTCTTCAACTACCGTCAGATAATCGCAAAGTTTCAGATAATCGGACGATTCATAATCCTCTCTTCTTGCGATTTCCGAACTGCAATGTTCTATCTCCTCAGAAAGGCTGATAATCTCCGAAAATGCAGTTATCGTTTCATTTAAGACTGTTGTCGTATCATCCACCTTCATCTGTTGCGGAAGATACCCTATTGTAACGTCTTTCGACATGTCTATCTGACCTGAAGCAGCACTCTGAAGACCTGAAATAATCTTAAGAAGAGTTGATTTGCCTGCACCGTTTTTCCCTGCCAGACCAATCCGGTCCTGGTCATTTATCAGAAAGGAGATATTTGTTAACAAGTCAAGACTGCCAAATGATACTGAAATATCCTGAACCGAAACCATAAAGTAAAATAAAATGATTGCAAATATAGGAAAAGAATGTCGGAAGTCGGAAGTCTGAATATCAGTTGGGAATTACAAATTAAGAATTAAGAATTACGAATTATCTTAGCTCAATTCGTAATTTCTAATTTCTAATTTCTAATTGATCCGTCTTCCGACTCTTATCCCGTTAACACTGATTAGTTACAAAAAGTTATATTTGCAACAGGATTATAAGTTCAAATCAATCATTTCAGGGATAATCGTAAATTTATGATATCATGAAGATTACCAGATTATTATTGAAGTTTTCAACCATAATTTTTATATTCTTAATAGTTGTAACCTCCTGCACAAAGGATGATCATGGGCCAGTCTATTCATACTTTGTGTCAAAGGAGTTTTCTGTTACATATACAAAGACGTATATAACCAATCTGATTAATACTGTTTCCGGATCTCTTCCCGAAGTCAACAATCTTAAAACACTTGTAACCGGTGATATTAATATTTACAGGATGGTTTATAAGACCTCAGTTAACGGGCATCAGATTAACGCATCGGGGTTGGTTTGTGTTCCGGCAATTCCAGGGGATTATCCGGTTCTCTCTTTCCAGAATGGAACAAATACTGTCAATGCGTATGCCCCAAGTGAATTTGCGATTAACTATTCTTACCAGTTTGTTGAGGTTATTGCCTCTATGGGATATATTGTGGTGATTGCCGATTATCCGGGATTCGGAGAATCTGCCCAGGTTCCTCACCCTTACCTAGTTAAAGAACCCACTGTACAGTCGTTGGTCGACATGCTGTATGCTGTTAAAGAACTTACAAATTCGGAACTTCCGGGCATAACATTAAAGAATGAATACTATCTTCTGGGTTATTCACAGGGCGGCTGGGCCACTCTTGCTTTGCATAAAGCGCTTGAACTGGGTTATAAAGATGAATTTAATCTGAAGGGGAGTGCCTGTGGAGCCGGGCCTTACGATCTTTTTCTTCTTATTCAGGGTATAGCTGATTTAACAACCTATCCGATGCCTGTTTATCTGGGCTATATTTTAAATGCTTATAAAGCGTACGATCAGTTTACTAACCCTGTTTCTGATATATTTAATGAGCCCTATGCCGCAAGACTCAGTTCGTTGTATACAGGTCTGCTGACTTCAGATCAGATCAACAATCAGCTTACAACTTCGATACCGGGGCTGATTACTCCGGATTTTCTATCCGGGTTTATTACTTCTCCAAAGTATGCTTCTGTCAGGGATGCTCTGAATAATAATAGTGTTACGGCATGGCATAGTTATAAGCCACTTTTATTGATTCACGGAGGAAAAGATACACAGGTGAATCCGGTCTCAACAGAAAAAATGTACACTCAAATGATTCAGGCAGGAACATCTCTGGATTTATGTAAAAAGGTAATTGTTCCGGATGTTGACCATGGTGATGGTGTGGTTCCCTGCATGGTTCAGGGTATTCTGTTCCTGGTGAACCTGACTGATCCAAATTAAGAATCGGGGAAGTAGGTTTTAAAATATGTTTATAATAATTTGAAAGGTTAAATAAGTGGGAAGAAGAAAAGAGCTGCCTTTGTTGGAAAAGGTCAGGATAACTGATATCGGTGCCGAAGGAAATGCGATAGCAAGGGTAGATAACCTTGTTGTATTTGTGCCGATGCTCATACCTGGCGATGTCGTTGATATCCGGGTTATAAAAAAAAGAAAAAAATATCTTGAAGGGAAAGTTGTTAAGTTCCATGAATATTCCACTGATAGGATCGAACCCCATTGCAGCCATTTCGGAGTTTGCGGAGGTTGCAAGTGGCAGCATCTTCCATATCATCTTCAGCTTAAGTACAAGGAAAAACAAGTCAGGGATAATCTGACCAGAATTGGAAAGATTGAGTTGCCTGAAATTAATCCCATCATCGGATCGTCTGAAGAATTCCTGTATAGAAATAAACTCGAATACACATTTTCCGATAAACGATGGCTCACCAAAGAGGAGGTAGAATCGGGCAGTAAATATGAAAAGGAAGATGCCTTGGGATTTCATATTCATGGCCTGTTTGATAAAGTGCTGGATATCAGTGAGTGTCATCTTCAGCCGGAGCCTTCCAATTCGATAAAAAATGGTGTCAGGGAGTATGCCCACAGGAATAATCTGCAATTTTTCGATCTCAGGGAACAAAAAGGGTTTCTCCGGAATCTGGTAATCCGAAACTCTCTGGAAGGCAAAGTAATGGTTATTGTGGTCTTCTTTCATGAAGATGTTGAGAAAAGAGAAGGGTTGCTTGATTTTCTTGCTTCGGAATTCCCTCAGATCACCTCCCTGATGTATGTTATAAATTCTAAAAGAAATGACTCTCTGAATGATCAGAATCCAATTCTATACAAGGGTGACAATCATTTAATTGAGGAGATGGATGGTTTGAAGTTCAGGATCGGGCCAAAATCATTTTATCAGACAAACACAAAGCAGGCACTGGAGCTTTACCGCGTAGCAAAGGACTTTGCAGGACTATCGGGGAAAGAAATAGTATATGATCTTTATACCGGAACCGGGACAATCGCAAATTTTATTGCAGGTTCAGTCAGCAAAGTAGTTGGTATTGAATATGTTGATGAAGCTGTAAAGGATGCTATTCTTAATTCAGGAATAAATAACATCCGGAATACTTTCTTTTTTGCCGGTGACATGAAAGATGTTCTTTCTGAACAATTTTTAAAAGACAACGGGAAGCCTGATGTTATTATCACAGATCCTCCCAGAGCAGGAATGCATGAAGATGTAGTAAAGATAATAGTCGCAGCGGCTCCGGATAAAATTGTCTATGTCAGCTGTAACCCTTCTACGCAGGCACGTGATATCTTATTATTGTCAGAAGATTACAAAGTTGTCAGAGTACAGCCGGTTGATATGTTTCCGCATACTCATCACGTTGAAAATGTTGTCCTTCTGAAAAGGAAACAGGTTTTGAAATAAAAAGATAATTAATTTTGCTCTTTATACTTGTTTTCCTACTTTTGTCGCACTCCGGACAGTAGCTAAACCTTTCTGAGGCTATCAGATAATTTTAAAATATATATTTTTGGGTTTTTATTAAATTGGAGAGATGGGTGAGTGGCTTAAACCAGCAGTTTGCTAAACTGCCGTATGGGTAACTGTACCGGGGGTTCGAATCCCCCTCTCTCCGCAAAGCTTAAATGAATCCCGCCAACGGCGGGATTATTTATTTTACCGAAGCCCCGATGAAAGCTTGCTTTCAAAAGGGGCTGAAGGGAAAATGAATAAAACCCGAAGGGTTCATTTAAGCTTTGCAAGGAACCCCCACAAGGGATCACTTTTGATTTCTTTGAGGGTTTTGTGCACTGGGTTTTATAATTGGTAAATAATAGCAATTTCAGATAAGGTAACTTAACTTAAAAATTAAGGTTATGAATCATAAAAGTATTTACTTCATGCTCTTTCTGATCTCTTTTTTTCTTATTTCAGGATGCAAAAATGAGCCAAAGAATATCTTAAGCAGTTATGAATCTAAAGCAGATTCTATAATCCGGCTTATGACACTCGAAGAAAAGATCGGACAATTATCACTTTTTACAAGCGACTGGTCATCCACAGGACCAACGATGCGGAAAGATTATATCGATCTGATAAGGCAAGGCAAGGCGGGTTCAATTTTCAACGCCTATACAGTCGATTATGTTATGTCGCTCCAAAAAATTGCAGTGGAAGAGACCCGGTTGCATATACCATTATTATTTGGTTATGATGTTATCCATGGCCACAGGACAATCTTCCCCATACCTTTAGGTCAGTCCGCATCATGGGATCTTGAGGCTATAGAGAAATCGGAACGGATAGCAGCTACTGAAGCCACAGCAGAAGGGCTAAACTGGACTTTTGCACCAATGGTTGACCTGGCAAGAGATCCCCGATGGGGAAGAGTCATGGAAGGTGCCGGCGAAGACACATGGTTGGGAAGTCAGATTGCCGCTGCAAGGGTAAAAGGTTTTCAGGGATCTGACCTTTTGAATAGCAACTCTTTACTGGCATGTGTTAAGCATTTTGCAGCTTATGGGGCACCTCAGGGCGGACGTGAATATCACACTGTAGATATGTCTGAACGATCCCTTTATGAGTGGTACCTGCCTGTTTATAAGGCAGCTGTTGATGCAGGAGTAGCTTCTGTTATGACATCATTTAATGAAATCGCAGGAGTTCCGTCAACTTCAAATAAATGGTTACTGACAGATCTTCTGCGTAATGATTGGAAATTCAATGGTTTTATTGTTACGGATTATTCCTCAATAAATGAACTTGTTCAACATGGAGTGGCAGCTGACCTTTCGGAAGCAGGATCTCTTTCAATTAACGCAGGCGTTGATATGGATATGCAGGGCAGTGTTTTTATGAATCATCTTGCTGACCTTGTTAAATCGCAGAAAGTCAGCGAAGAAACTATAAACAGCGCAGTTAAAAGAATTCTTGTCGCAAAGTATAAGCTCGGTCTGTTTGATGATCCATATAAGTATTGTAATAAGAAGCGGGAAGAAGAAGAAATAATGCGTCAGGACTTCCTTGATTTTGCACGAGACTTCGCAGCAAAATCATGTGTTCTGCTGAAAAACAGTAACAAAACACTTCCGATTAATAGCGGATCAAAAACAATTGCTGTTATTGGTCCACTTGCAGATTCAAAGTCTGACATGCTTGGATTCTGGTCGGCTGCCGGTAAAGCGGAGAATTGTGTGACTCTTCTCGAGGGGATTAAAAATAAAGTAAAAGGATCAGTAAATATATTAAGTACGAAGGGTTGTAATGTTAATGATAACAACACAAGTGAAATAAAACAAGCGGTATCTGTTGCCCGTAATGCAGATTTTGTTATCCTGGCTTTGGGTGAAAGCAGGGATATGAGCGGTGAAGCTGCCAGTCGTACTGATATTTCACTACCAGGGGTACAGCTTGAGTTAGCCAGAGCAATTATTGCTACAGGTAAACCTGTTGCTGTTGTGCTTTTTAACGGCAGACCATTGTCAATTCCTGAACTCGACAGTATTGCACCGGCAATACTTGAGTCGTGGATAGGTGGTACAGAAGCCGGGAATGGAATTGCAGATGTACTTTTTGGTGATATTAACCCTTCAGGAAAACTTACAATGACTTTTCCACGGAATGTCGGGCAGATACCCATTTTCTATAACTCCAAGAATACCGGAAGGCCGATCAATCCTGAAAAGCCTTTTGAAAAATACAAATCGAATTATCTCGATGCCCCAAATTCTCCTCTTTATCCTTTCGGTTATGGATTAAGCTATACAACATTTAGCTATTCAGATATAAAAATTAACAAAACAGAATTTCAAAAAGATGATCAGATTATAGCTACTGTAGAAATAAAAAACACTGGAGAGAGAGATGGAGAAGAAATAGTACAATTATATATACGCGATCTGGTAGGTAATGTTACCAGACCGGTGAAAGAGCTAAAAGGATTCAAAAAAATATTGGTAAAGAAAGGTGAAACTGTGATAGTAACATTTAATATTTCAACCAGCGAACTGTCATATTATCATGAAGATATGAGTTTCACCCTTGATTCTGGTGATTTTGAATTATTTGTTGGCCCCAACTCTTCTGAAGGGCTTGTTACCCGGTTTTCTGTCTTGTAATTTATTATTCATAAATATGTTTTTAAAGTATATTTTTTTATAAAATTAAGATTATTTGATTTTTATATTGTTATGTTCCATAATTTTAATATCTTTGCACCGTAATTTTTAAACTGAAACGATTAAAATAAATAGATCGGAAGTTGTTAAATAAACAAAGTATTAAAAAGGTTAGAAAAATGAAGAACAAAGTTTTAATGGGATTAGCAGCTATAGCAATGGTTGCGGTCCTTTCGGGTTGTGGTAAAAAACCACAGGTTGAAATTGATGCAACTAATGCAGCTATCGAAGCTGCCAAAACTGCTGAAGCAGCAGTTTACGTACCTGCTGAATTTGCAGCTGTACAGGATTCAATGAATGCTATTAATGCTGACATTGCAGCTCGGGAATCAAAATTATTTAAGCAATTTGGCCCTGTTAAAGTAAAACTAACTGAGACATTAACTCTTGCAAACCAGGTTGCCGCAAATGCAGCTGTTAAAAAAGCAGAAGTTAAGAAAGAAGTTGAAACTTTAATGACAGAGGTTAAAGCTGTTATTGAAGAGAACACAGCTCTTATGAAAAAAGCTCCAAAAGGAAAAGAAGGAGCAGCTGTTCTTGAGCAAATGAAAACTGAAATGGCTACAATCGAAGCTTCTGTAGTTGAAGCACAGGGTATGTATGATAAAGGTGCATTCATGGATGCACTCAATAAAGTTAAAGCTGCTAAAGAAAGAGCAGTTGGTATCAATACCGAACTTAAAGATGCAATTGCAAAAGTAAAAGGAAAAGCAAAACCTGCAGCTGCACCAAAGAAAAAGTAATTAATAAGCACTGTCTTATTTATATAAAACCCCCGGGAATTTCCCGGGGTTTTTTTTAAAATTGTCACAGGATAACATGAGAAAGGTTTGGAGAGACGTGCTGGTTTTTGCTGCTATTGCGGTGTCTATACCCTTAGTTATCATATTGCTGATCCGTTTTACCCCGCTTCCTCCTGTAAGCGAAATGGAATATGCCAGAGAGACTCTTTCGAAGGCAGGAAAAAACAGAGCAGATACATATTCTAAAAAACTTTTTACCCAGGCAAAAATCTACTATGATTCAGCAATGGTAAACTGGCAGAAAGAAAACAAAAAATTTATTTATTTCAGAGATTACAATAAGGTTGCAATGTTTGCAGAACTTTCAGCAAAAAAAGCAAGCCAGGCAGCTGAGAATTCCTTAAGCAGTACATCGAACCTGAAAATAAAACTGAAACAAAAAATTGATTCCCTTAATGATCTTGTTTCTGAGAATAATGAACTATTCACAACCTATCCGTTATCTTCTGAAATACGAAACCGCATCTCTAAAGGAAAAATGTTGCTTTCAGAAGCTGAAATAGCATATAAAAAAGGGCAATATCTTCAGGCTAACAGAAAAATAACAGATTCGGAATATCTCCTCACAGCATCATATGAGAGTGTAACTGCAAATCTTAAGAACTATTTCAAGTCATATTCAGTATGGAATAATTGGGTTAACAAGACAATAAAGGAATCGAAAAAAAATCGCGATTATTCAATAATTATTGATAAATTTTCACGAAAATGTTTTGTTTATCTTAGCGGTACAAAAAAATACGAATTTGAAGTTGAACTGGGCAAAAACTGGGTTGGCGATAAAAGAGTGAAAGGAGATAAAGCTACCCCGGAAGGGATGTATAAAATAACAAAAAAATTCGAAGGCCGTAAGACCAAATACTATAAAGCTCTGTTACTGGACTATCCAAATGATGAAGATAAGGAGAAATTCAAATCGGAGATTGCACGTGGCTCACTACCTGCATCTGCAAAAATCGGTGATTTGATCGAGATACACGGTAACGGGGGAAAAGGGATCGATTGGACTGAAGGATGTGTTGCCCTCACCGACAAAGAGATGGATGTGGTATTCAAGATTGTAAAAGTGGGTACACCTGTTACAATCGTAGGTTCGATGGTTGATCTTCAATATGTTGTGAACAGATAAATTATCTGATATGGGAAATGACAAGATAATAAATGAAGGGTCACAGCCTGAGGTTGAGAAGCTTCACCGTATTTTACGCAATCTCCTTATTATCATTATTTCAATTCTTGTTACTCTTTCCCTTATAATCTTCATCCTTTTCATTGTCCCGGTTTTACAGGAAACTACATCAGGTCATAAAACTGAAATAACCAACAATCAGGAATTAAAACGGGACGCCTCCTATAAAAAGAAAATAAGTCTGATGACCAGTGATATTCAACGCCTTTCAAGGAAATATAGTGCTTATACCTCTGGGCAATCATATATCGTTATTAATACCACCGGCAACAGATTTTCCCTTTACAAAAACAAAAAGCTTATCAGGGAAGGATTCTGCAGTACAGGCAAATTAACAATGCTTAAAACAGAAAGAGGCGACAAAGTTTGGGTTTTTAAAACACCAAAAGGGAAACATTGGATACACGGAAAAATCACAAATCCTTCATGGACGAGACCAGACTGGTCATTTATTGAAGAGGGATTACCAGTACCTGCAAAGGATGACCCCTCGCGATATGAATCCGGGGTGCTTGGTGATTATGCTATGAGTATGGGTGACGGATACTTGATACATGGAACCATTTATAAGCGTTTTCTTGGAATGCCTGTCACTCATGGCTGTGTACGGTTGAATGATGAAGATCTTGAGGTAGTCTACAATACCCTGAGTATAGGTTCGAAAGTTTATATTTTCTGATCTGATCGAAAAAAACAAGTATGGAAACTGAAAATAAAGCAGGTACATCTGGCGGAAAAAAAATTCTCATTGTTCTGATAATTATCTTTTCGGCATTCATTATTTATTATACCATAATGTCGATGATGAGTCCGGCACGGAAGTTATCAGCAATAAATAATGAATTTAGAGTTAAACCGGCCGAAAATACTTTAGTTGATGAACGGATCTTTTCTGATTCTGCTTATCTTAAGTTGCTAAAGGAAAAGGCTTTTCTCCAATCAAGAATAGTAATGGCTGAAACCGATTCTATTTACCTTACTATTAATCTGACAGACAGTACGGCTAATATTGAGATCAGTGGTGTGGTCGTTCATAAGGCAAAGATGAGCAGTGTGCAGACCAGCAAGATTCTTATAAAAGGTGATGAAAACATAATATTATCAATGCTCTCCTCTCCTTTTACAATATCTAATGCCTACGCAACAATAAGAAAGGAACCGGTATTAATCAAGATGGCGCCAAAAGATACTACGGAATATAAACCTGATATTATGCCTGACACATCTATTACTGAACCTGTTAATTATATTCTGGAAATGACCAATGGAACAAGGATCTATGTTTATCAGGAGGAAAAGGAGAAATTCAGTGACAGGATGGATCTTTTTATCTTCAACATAAAGGACAGGCTCCGCGATACCAAGAGCTTTCTCAAGAGTGTAGCACTTCTCAAAGTCCCGGAATATCATCCATTTATAAAGATAAGACTTCCCAGAGCCGATGCCAAGATAATCTACCGGGCCATTCCCAGATATGGCCAGGTAGGTATTTACAGGTAAAAGTTAATTTCTTTTTATCGGGAAATCATGGCTGCGTATTAAAAAAAAATGTAGGTTTGGTGAAGACACTTTTACTTAATCGATACTTACATGGGAAGATTTACAGGCGTTATAGGAATCATTATAATCCTTGGACTGGCTTTTTTATGGTCGAACAACAGGAAAAAAATTAATTATCGTTTGGTCATTACAGGTTTGATTTTACAGATCACCCTTGCCATATTCATTCTTAAAGTCCCGATTGGTCAGGATATTTTCTATTGGCTTGGAAAGGCAATAAATAAGCTTCTCGACTTTTCTAAAGAGGGCGGCCTTTTTGTTTTCGGGGACCTTACAAAAGTCACTCAGATCCTTCCTGAAGGCGTTGTAAAATCCGGGATCTTTCTCTTCATCTTACTTCCGACAATAATCTTCGTTTGCGTTCTGGTTGCTATGGCATATCATGTTGGTTTGATGCAAAGGGTCATTGCAGTAATTGCACGTTTTGTTCATTGGGCTATGAGAGTAAGCGGGAGCGAAGCTTTATCGAATGTTGCCAGTGCTTTTGTCGGCCAGGTGGAAGCCCAGATAATGATACGTCCATATCTTTCCGGGATGACAAAGTCGGAGCTGCTGGCATCAATGACAGGAAGTATGGCCTGTATTGCCGGAGGTGTAATGGCTGTTTATATTTCGATGGGAGTACCGGCATCATATCTCCTTGCAGCAAGTCTTATGGCTGCCCCCGGGGCATTGGTCATCTCGAAAATTGTCTTCCCTGAGACTGAAGAATCAGAAACAAAGGGGATAATAAAACTTGAAGTGAAAAAGGAACATTCTAATATAATGGATGCTATTTCACATGGTGCAAGTGATGGTATGAAGATTTCTATAAATGTGATTGCAATGCTGATTGGTGTAATTGCCCTGATAGCCCTTGTCGATGCACTCTTAGGATACTTCGGACATTTTCTTTCGTGGACAGGCTTGTCACTTAATGCACTGGGCCTGAATGTTGATAATCTTCACATTAAAGACGTTGTCGGCGCATTTTTTAGTCTTTTTGCAATAGTAATGGGAGTGCCACCGTCTGAATCACTTCATGTGGGTTCATTGATGGGAACTAAAATGGTAATTAACGAATTTGTTGCCTATTCCGACCTTTCACCGATGATACAACAAGGCTTTTTAAGCGCAAAATCAGTTGTTATAGCAAGTTTCGCACTCTGTGGATTCGCCAATTTCAGCTCGATAGCTATCCAACTCGGGGGAATCGGAGTTTTGGTACCAAGCCGGAAAGCCGACCTTGCCAGACTCGGATTCAAAGCAATGCTTTGCGGAACGATGGCTTCGTACATTTCAGCTTCGTTGGCTGGGATCCTATTATAAGATCTGCGGAGAGAGGGGGATTCGAACCCCCGGTTCGCCGGAAGGCGAACAACGGTTTTCGAGACCGCCGCATTCGACCACTCTGCCATCTCTCCTTCTTTTCTTGATCAAGGCTGACAAAAATAATAAATATTTGTCTTCTTCTTGCCTCCAAAAAATATTATGGTGTACTGCTATTTAAATAATACGTAAAAACATTATATAAAAATAGTTGAGATTTTTTTGATTCCAGTTTTGAATAACCTTATTTTGTAAATAAATCAGTACAGAATGAAGAATCCTAAAGTTTATAATAATGAAAACACTTTATAAAATGTTGTTAATCAGCGGAATGGTCAACCTTGCCATTACAGGTTGTAAAAATCAGCCTGAAGTTGATAAGAGCAATCCATTTTTTGCCGCTTTTAACACTCCTTTCGATGTTCCACCTTTCGAAAAGATAATGGCTAAACATTATATGCCGGCTTTTGAAAAAGGAATGACAGACGGAAAGAAAGAGATTGAAAAACTTGTTCAGAACAAAAGCAAGCCAACCTTTAAAAATACTGTTGAAGCTCTTGATAAGGCAGGAGAACTGTTATCTGATGTATCTGCAGTTTTCTTCTCCCAGTCAACAGCCAACACAAACGATTCGCTGCAGAAGATCGAGATGGAAATCTCTCCATTACTTTCAGCATACCATGATGAGATTCTGCTTAATCCCGAACTTTTTTCGAGAGTAAAATCTGTTTTTGATAACCAGACAAAATTCAAGCTCAATCCTGAACAAAAATTCTTACTCGAAAACCTGTACAAGGGATTTGTCAGGAATGGGGCAAACCTAAATAAGCAGGATCAGGATACTCTCAAAGTTCTGAACCAGAAGTTATCGGTTCTGACAGTTAAATTCAGCCAGAACGTACTCGCCGAGACAAATAACTATTTAATGTATGTTAATAAAGAAGATCTTACGGGGTTGCCTGAATCAGTTATAGCCACTGCAGCAGAAACAGCAAAGGAAGAAGGACAGGAGGGCAAGTGGGCTTTTACAACACAGAGACCAAGCATTTTTCCTTTCCTGCAATATTCTGAAAACAGGAACCTTCGCAAACAAATTTATAACGCTTACACCAACCGTGGCAATAATGGTAATGAATTTGACAATAATAAGATACTGGCTGAGATCGTCAATCTCCGGTCAGAAAGGGCTAAACTCCTTGGATACAAGACACACTCACATATTGTTCTTGAACCTCGTATGGCTAAAGTGCCTGAGAACGTCTTTAATCTGCTTGATAACCTTTGGGAAAAGGCAATTCCTGTAGCTAAAAATGAGGTTTCTGAGATGCAGAAGATTATTGACAAAGAGGGAGGAAAATTCAAACTTGAACCATCCGACTGGTGGTATTATGCCGAGAAACTCAGAAAAGAAAAATATGATTTGAACGACAGCGAGTTAAGACCTTATTTCAAACTTGATAATGTCCGTGATGGCGTTTTTACTGTGGCCAATAAGTTATTCGGAATTACTTTTACCCCGCTTACCGATTTCCCGCGTCCTCACCCTGAAGCACAGGCTTTTGAAGTAAAAGAGGCTGATGGCTCCCATCTGGGTGTGCTTTATATGGATTTTCATCCCAGAGAAAGTAAGCAACAGGGTGCCTGGTGCGGAACTTATAGAAGCTACCATATCGTTAAAAGAAAGGGTGTTACTCCGGTTGTGACAACAGTTTTCAATTTTACAAGTCCCAGCGGTGATCTGCCGGCTCTCCTCAGTGTGGAAGAGGCCAGTACATTATATCATGAGTTCGGACATTCCCTTGATGCCCTTTTTAATAAGAGTACCTATAACCAGACAAATATCGCATGGGACTTTGTGGAACTGCCGTCGCAACTGATGGAGCATTGGGCAACAGAACCTGAGGTTCTTAACATATATGCAAAGCACTATAAGACAAATGAAACAATTCCCGCAGAGTTAGTCCGGAAAATTAAGAACAGCGGGTATTTTAATCAGGGATTTGAAACTGTGGAATATCTTGCTGCTTCACTTCTCGACATGAAATATCATACCCTGGAAGCACCTGCAATTGTTGATGTTCAAACCTTTGAAAAAGAATACTTAACCGGTATTGGTTTGATACCTGAAATTGTACCACGTTACAGGAGCACATACTTCCTTCATATTGCAGGGGGGTACGATTCAGGATATTACAGCTATATCTGGGCTGCAGTACTGGATAATGATGCTTTTGAAGCCTTTAAGGAAAAAGGCCTGTTCGATCAGGCTACTGCAACATCATATCGCAAAAATATCCTTGAGAAAAACGGCACCATGGATGCAATGCAGATGTTTGTAAATTTCCGTGGTCGTGAACCTGTTATCGAACCTTTGCTTAAGAACAGGGGCCTGATGCAGGGTACTGAAGGTAAAAACTAGAAAGCACTGCTGATCTCTTCCAGACTAACACCTAATATTTTACGTGATACCTTATCAAGCTCCTTGAGGTCTCCTGTTAAATGCAGGGTAAACTGAATATGACTGAGACTTTCTCCCGGTTTAAGTTCAACTGCAGGAGAGGAGGTTTCAAGTTCATAAAATGGACCCATCTGGGACCCATCTTCAAGAGGACCATCATTGTATGAATTAAGTGCATCGCCTGAGTAAGGATTATCCTGAATCTGCCACGATGAGTTGACATAGTAACTCTTCCTTTCAGGTAATCCACATATTAAAAGTGTAAGGATCTTATTATCTGAATCATAACTTCCCATCGTACCTGTTGACCTTAAGGGAGGAATACCTATTTTTCCCCTGCTTTTTCCATCTGCTCTGAAGAAAATATGATTATCTGAAACCCTAAGCCGGTCGTCAGATATCTTCCCAAAATAATTATCATTCACATTAGGACCCATTATATTCTCATCCCCCTGTTTGACAGGTATGACAACGACAACTGAGGGGGAGGGATTAAACATTCCCAGCATCCATATCGAAAGAAGGCCTGTCTCCTTTTCCCATTCAATTTCCCCTTTATTAATGATTGAGTTCCCTGACCTGTAGGCAACACATTTCAAGCCCTTTACATCAATGGTGGTTTGCTTTAATATCTCTTTCTCACTTAGAATTGTTACATCTCTTTCAAGCCTTA
>JAPLED010000049.1 GCA_026391475.1 Bacteroidia bacterium
GGCATTTTTACAGGCAGCTACACAGGCACCGCACCCGATGCAAATAGCCGAATCAAAGGCATCGTCTGATTTTTTCTTCCGGATAAGAATTGAATTGGCTTCCGGAGCTGCCCCGGTATTCACGGAAATGAATCCCCCGGCTATCTGGATCTTATCAAAAGCCGCTCTGTCTACAATAAGGTCCTTGATTACAGGGAAGGGCTTTGCTCTCCATGGTTCAATCCATATTGTATCTCCTTCCTTGAAATATCTCATGGAGAGGTGGCATGTAGTGATTGCAGGAACCGGTCCGTGAGGGTGTCCGTTTATGTACATTCCGCACGATCCGCAGATCCCTTCGCGGCAATCGTGATCGAAAGCCACCGGATCCTTATCTTCTTCAACCAGCTTTTTATTAAGGGCATCGAGCATCTCGAGAAATGACATCTCAGGAGATACATTATCCATCTTATATGTTACAAAAGTACCCTTTGTTTTAGCATTTTTCTGACGCCATATCTTAAGTGTGATCTTCATGTTCTGAATATTTTGTTATGTCGATTTTTCGTAATATCGTTATGTTGTTATGCCATTATTTATAGCTTCTCACCTTCATCTCAACCTCCTCAAACTTCAGCTCCTCCTTATGCATTACAGATGGTTTCCCTTCTCCTGCATATTCCCAGGCAGCAACATAAGTATACTTTTCATCGTTCCGGAGAGCTTCGCCATCCGGAGTCTGAAATTCCTCCCTGAAATGTGCCCCGCACGACTCATTTCTGTTAAGGGCATCAGTTACAAGAAGCTCGGCGAGTTCAAAATAGTCAGCGACCCTGCCTGCCTTCTCCAGTTCCATGTTAAGTTCACTGTATGTTCCTGGCACAATCTTCCAACTACCTCTTTTTCAGCAGCTTCAAATTCCGGTTTGTCGGTCGAGATTTTCGGGACACTTATCTCATCGGCCAGGTAATTACTTATTGTATTAGGAAGAATAAAATATCCGTCACCTGAAGCCTGCATCAGAGAACTCGCTCCAAGACGGTTTGCTCCGTGATCCGAGAAGTTAGCTTCACCTATCGCATAAAGTCCGGGTATTGTAGTCATCAGTTCATAATCAACCCATAATCCGCCCATGGTGTAATGGCCGGCCGGGTAGATGCGCATCGGCTCTTCATACGGGTCAATCCCTGTGATGGTTTTATACATCTTAAAGAGGTTGCCATATTTGTTCTCGATAGCCTTCTTCCCCTGTTTATTTATTGAATCCCTGAAGTCAAGATTAACTGCAAGTCCTGTTTCACCAACACCAAAACCAGCGTCGCAACGTTCCTTGGCAGCTCTGGAAGCAACATCCCTCGGCACAAGGTTTCCAAAAGTGGGATACCGACGTTCGAGATAATAATCTCTTTCTTCTTCAGGTATCTCATTTGCAGCTCTTGAATCTCCTTTGGTTTTGGGAACCCAAACACGTCCGTCATTACGGAGTGATTCCGACATAAGCGTCAGTTTTGACTGGAACTCGTTCAATTGAGGAACACAGGTAGGATGTATCTGGACAAAACTAGGGTTTGCAAAGTAAGCTCCTTTTTTATGAGCTTTCCAGGCGGCGGATGCATTTGAATTAACGGCAAGTGTTGACATGTAATAAATTGTACCATAACCTCCGGTGGCGAGTACAACCGCATGTGCAGCATGTCTTTCAATTTCGCCCGTAAGAAGGTTACGGGCAATAATTCCGCGTGCCTTTCCATCAATTAAAACAAGATCAAGCATCTCACGTCGGGGGTACATAGTTACATTACCATTTTTAATCTGCCTGTTCAGAGAAGAATAGGCCCCCAGCAAGCACTGTTGACCTGTCTGTCCACTGGAATAAAAGGTTCTAGACACCTGTACTCCCCCGAAAGAGCGGGTATTGAGTGTCCCTCCATAATCGCGTGCAAACGGCACACCCAGAGCGGTATAATGGTCGATGACTTCATTGCTTACCTCAGCCGCCCTGTAAACATTTGCTTCGCGCGCCCGGAAGTCGCCACCCTTAATCATATCATAGAAAAGGCGATAAACACTGTCACCATCGCTCTGATAGTTTTTTGCTGCATTTATCCCGCCCTGGGCTGCAACGGAATGTGCTCTTCGCGGGGAGTCCTGGTAACAGAAGTTTTTCACACTGTATCCCAGTTCACCGAGCGCTGAGGCAGCTCCTGCTCCAGACAATCCGGTACCAATGACAATTATTTCAAGCTTCTTCTTGTTTGCCGGGTTAACCAGTTTAACAGAAGCTTTATATTTTGTCCATTTCTGTGCCAGTGGACCATCGGGTATCTTTGAAAGCAGTTTTCCCATGATTGTATTTTTTTCTTTTCTTATTTATCTGAAAAGCCATAAAGTGATTGAAATAAAAGCAAAACCAGAAGGAAGTACTATTGCATAAATCAGTGCAACCACTTTAACTACCGGTGTCCATAATCTGTGATTCAGACCAAGTGTCTGGAAAGCTGAAGAGAAAGCATGGTAAAGGTGAAAACCAAGCAGTGAAAAACAAACAAGATAAATATAATTATAAGCAGGGATCTTAAAAAGGTTATGCGCAAGAGAATAAAAATCTTCCGGATTCCCGGCGACTAATCCCAGCTTGACGAAGTAAAAATTGAAGAAATGCAGGACAAGAAAGGTGAAGACAGAAGCTCCGGTCCAGATCATGAACCTTGAGAAAAATGATGTTTCTGATTTGTTACCGCTGACATAACCAACCGGGCGGGCCAGCCAGTTCTGGATCTGAAGGAAAATGCCCCAGCCAATATGAATAAGTATCGCACCGATCAAAGCAACCTCCATTATTTTTACTAATGGAAATGTTGCCATGAAATGAGCAGCTTCGTTAAAAGGTTCAGGATCACTTTTAAGCAACATCAGGTTGATAATAAGATGAACCGGTAAAAAAGTGAGTAAGAACAAACCGGCTAAAGCCATCATAAATTTCTTGGAAATTGAGGAAAACAAAACTTTATTCATTGGTTATGAAATGTTTATAGGTTATCTTTTAGCCAAGCAAAGGAAGTTTATCAAAGTAAATTTTATTAAATCAGAATTACAATTTTACTAACATGCTAATTATCATAAAATATCAGAAGCATTTATGACAGAGTTCATAATCTAATTTGAGTATAGGCATATATTAATAAAGATCTTCCCGACAACCGTAAATCGTGCGTCGTTTGTCGTAAGTCTTATTTTTTCAGGAAGTCAATCGCGTATTTGAGTGTTGTATCAATCTCCTCCCAGATTGGGTAAAATCCTTTATTATCGAGGATATTACGGGCAATATAGGCCTTAATCTGAGTATGAATGATATCTCCTGAAGTTTTTAAACCAACGGGATCTTTTTGAATGCCGTTCGCTGCCGCATACTGTACAAACTGATCGAGCAGGGCTTGTTTGTCAAGAAATTTTTCCATCTCACCCGATTCGGTAAATTTCTTTAATAACTCCCTGTTCTTCTCAGTATACTTCAGCGCAAATCTGTTAATAAGAGATCTGACTTTGAGGAAATAGGGTGATACTCCGGAAGTGTCGACCGGTACAAACTTATCGGGCATTATACCACCACCTCCATAAACAGTGCGTCCGCCGGGAGTAGTAAATTTTAAGGAGTCAGAAAAATGGATACTGTCTGAAACTTCAAATTCACCATGGTTATATCTTGTATTCAGATCATCGTAATATTCATCAAATCCGTTATTATACGGTTTTTGTATCGATCTGCCGGTGGGTGTATAATAACGGGCTATTGTAAGCCGCATCCCTGATCCATCTGCAAATGGGATAGGCTCCTGTACCAATCCTTTACCGAACGATCTCCGCCCGATAATCGTTCCACGGTCGTTATCCTGAATTGCTCCTGCCAGAATCTCACTGGCCGAAGCACTCCATTCATCGATCAGAACAACAAGGTCGCCTGTTTCAAATTCTCCCTTGCCGGTAGCTTTTGCTTCACTTCGTGGCTGAGCACGTCCTTTTGTATAAACAATCAGCTGCCCTTCTTTAAGGAATTGATTTGCTATCTGAATAGCGGCTTCCATGATTCCGCCTGAGTTGCCGCGCAGGTCGAGGATAAGGCTGGTCATTCCCTTACCTTTAAGATCCCTGAGCCCTTTCATGAACTCATCAAAGGTTGTCA
>JAPLED010000003.1 GCA_026391475.1 Bacteroidia bacterium
TGAAAGTTGCTACAACTATGGGAAAAGGAGTCATCAATCCCGATGTTATTAATCTTACTGTTATTGCTGCTGCCCTGGTTGCTGCGATTGCCTGGAACCTTGTAACATGGTGGTTTGGTCTTCCTTCCAGTTCTTCGCATACGCTGGTAGGCGGACTTGTCGGAGCAGCTGTTGCCAGTTCAGGATGGGGCTCTGTAGTAATGGGGGGAGTAATTAAAATTGTTTTATTTATTGTAATAGCGCCTTTACTTGGCATGATCATGTCTTTTATAATATCAGCAATTGTACTCTTCCTGGCGAGGAACCATTCTCCATCCGGGATCGATAAGCATTTCAGGAGGCTTCAACTATTGTCAGCTGCAGCCTTCAGTCTGGGCCATGGAGGCAATGATGCTCAGAAGTCAATGGGAATTATCTGGGTTGCCCTTATAGTTACTGGTTTTGCGACAAAAAATGACCCGATTGCTTTATGGATTGTACTTTCATGTCAGGCTGCAATTGCCCTGGGAACGTTATCAGGAGGCTGGAGAATCGTTAAAACGATGGGACAAAAAATAACCAAGCTCAAACCTTTTGAAGGGTTTTGTGCTGAATCAGCTGGTGCGATTACCCTGTTTGGAGCTACCCATTTTGGTATTCCCGTCAGTACTACACATGTTATCACAGGGGCAATAATAGGAGCAGGAGCAAGAAAAGGTGTATCAGCTGTCAAATGGGGTGTTACAAAAAATATATTCTGGGCATGGCTTCTTACCATTCCTATATCAGCCGTTGTAGGCTCTTTAATGTACTATCTTCTTAACCGGATTCTTGCATAAATTTTAATTACTTAGCATCAACATAATATTGATAATTATGAATATAGATAGTTTTCTTAAGTTTTTTGTTCCGAAAGATCACTCCTTCTTTCCCCTGTTTGAAAGTGATGCACAAAACCTGGTAAAAGCAGCCGGACTTCTTAAAGAACTTATGGCCAGTACAGAATTCGGAGAGCATGAAAGGATCCATAAAGAAATAAAGGACGTTGAGCATATAGGTGATGAGATCACTGATAAAACATACGCTCAACTTAACAAATCGTTCATAACCCCTTTCGACAGGGAAGATATTCATGAACTGACCGCACACATTGATGATGTAGTCGATTCAATAAATGGTATCAGCCGCAGAATTTGTCTCTACAAACCAAAGAAGCTTATCCCTATTTATAAGGA